>CAYILU010000204.1:0-3107 GCA_964364235.1 uncultured bacterium
CCCGCGCCGCGGCGAGATCCTCCTTCCGGACGCTTACGCGGACCTCGGGAACCGGAGGGATCCCGAGGTGCGCGAGCTGGCCGAGCAGCAGCTCCACGACGTGCTTCCCGGGGTCGTAGACGGAGCAGTGGGTGAACAACCGCTTCTTCCACCACTCCTTCGGGCGGGGATCGGCGAAACCGACCGACGTCCTTCCCGAGGCGATCAGCTGGAGCGCCGTCCGGTCGGATGCGTTGACGCCGATGGAGACGTCGTACCGGTTCCACCGCCGGAGCATCGGGACGAGGTCGCGGCTGCCAGGCCGGACCGTGTGGACGTTCCGGATGTCGGGATTCCCTGCGAGAACCTCCCCGGAGCCCTCGAACACCAGGTAATCGACCGCGGCGTCCGGGATTGCCGCCTTGATCGACCGTGCCAGGGCCGTCGACAGGAGGACATCTCCGAGATACCGGAGCGCCACGATCAGATACGTTCGCAAGCCGGCTTCCCTTCCTCTCCCCGCTCAGCGGTGGACAATCCTTCCCCCGATCCACTTCTCCTTGACCGAATGCCCGGTCAGGATCCGCTCCGCGTTGCGTCGGTAAAATCCAAGGATGCGGCTTTTCCTTTTTTCCCACCAGTTCCCGTCGGGATGGGACAGACCCCATTTCTCGCAATAGTATCTCCGGTTCCGCAGGCGGTGGTCCGCGCCTTCCTCGTCCGCCGGGAGCCGCTTCTGGGTGGCGAACCCGAAATGGTGGATGAAGGATGCTCCGGTCACCGCGAGGCGGAACCCGGCGTTCTTCGCCCTCCGGAAAAAATCCGAATCCTCGTAGGATGCGGGAAAAACCGCTCGTCGAAAACCCCTATCGTCTCGATTACCTCCCGGTCGACGACGAAGCACGCGCCGTCGGCGACCCCCATCCTCCTCCGGCCCCCCATCGCCCGGACGAACTCCCCGGCGTATTTCTCCAGGTCGTAATTTAGCTCCCCCTCCCGCATCGAAGGGGAGGCCACCTGCACGCTCTCGCGGGCGCAGAAACCGACCAGCCGCCGGAGCCAGCCCGCAGGGAGGACCGTGTCGTTGTTCAGGACGACGATCCACTGGCCTTCCGAAAGGGCGAGCCCCTGGTTCCAGGCGGCCGCCACCCCGGCGTTCCTGCCGTTCGTCACCACGACCGCATCGCGGACGCCGCCCAGGTATTCGACCGTGCCGTCCGTCGAGCCGTTGTCCACGAGGATCAGGCGGAACGGTCCGTCCGTCTCCCTGCGCAGGGTGGACAGGCACCGGCGCGTGTAATCGATCTGGTTGTACAACGGAATGACGATGTCGACGGTTTCGTCCGCCATCGTTTCCTTCCCGCCTACACCTTTTTCCTGGCCCGGACGACCAGGTGCTCGCCGTACAGAAGCTCCCGGGACATCACCCGGCGATAGAGGCGCGAAAGGTCGATCTCGCCGGGACGCCGCGACCTTGCAACCTTCACGACCGTCTGCAGCCTGCCGGCCAGTTCGAGGGGAAAGAGCCACCGGAGACCGTACCGGTAATTGCTCGTGAAGACGTCCTCGATGTCGAACCCTCCCTTCAGGAAGTAGTACTCCATCTCGTGGAGGCGTATCGGATTCACGTGCAGGTTCGATTTCGTCCCGTCCGCCTCCCACTCGGGGAGGGGGTACTTGAAGTATTCGTAGTTTCCCTCGAGCAGGAAACGAAGGCGGCTGCGCAGGTTGAGGATGTTCGGCGTGCTCAGGAAGATCGTCCCGCCGGCCGTGAGCAGGCGGCCGAACTCCCGCAGGAGCGCGAACGGGTTTTCCACGTGCTCGATCACCTCCAGGCAGACGATGGCATCGAACGAACCATCTGGAAACGGCGTCGTCCCGTTGAAATCGGCCACTACGAACCGGATCGCAGGATTCTCCACCCGGAAGAACGAACGGTCGACATCGGCCGCGGTCACCTCGAACCCGATCTCCGCAAGCACCAGCGAGAGCAGGCCGCTCCCCGCCCCCGCGTCGAGAACCTTTCCTCTCGGCAGGGACAGCATCCTTGCGACCACGCTGTCGTGAAGGTCGTTTCGCTTCTTCCCGCCTTCGATCATGGCGCCACCTCCCGGTAGACAGCCAGAGTTTCCGCGGCCGCGCGGTCCCAGGAGAACGAGGCGGCGCGCAGGAATCCCTTTCGCCGCATCTCGCGCGCCAGGTCCGGGGAGGAGAGCACGCGGGCCATCTCGCGGCGGTACCCTTCCGCATCGTCCGGCGGGAGGACGATCGCGGCGTCTCCCACGACCTCCGGCAACGACCCCCCGTTCGACACGATTACCGGCGCTCCGCAGGCCATCGCCTCCAGGGGCGGCAGGCCGAAGCCTTCATACAGGGACGGCAGGACGAAGGCGGCGGCGCCCGAATAGAGCGCTGCGATGTCCTCCGGCGAAATGTAGCCGGTGACCCGCACGTCTTCCGCGAGTCCGTGGGTCCGGATGAACTCCGTCACCCCCTCGCTCTTCCAGCCGGGCGCTCCGGCGAGCACCAGCCCCACGTCCCCGAAGTCGTCCCGAAGCCTTAGATAGGCGCGCAGGAGGACGATCACGTTCTTGCGCGGCTCGAGCGTCCCGGAGAACATGACGTACCGCGGGCGCTCCATCCCGATCCGGGCAAGGACCCCGGCGACTCTTTCCCCGTCGTCGACGGGCCGGAACTCGGGCCCGGCGGCCAGCAGGATCACGCGTACCTTGTCCCGGGGGATGCCGATGTACCGCACGATGTCCCCGGCCGTCGCCTCCGAGTCCGCGACCACACGCTCCGATCGCCATGCGTCGCGGGACGTCTTGAGGAAGCCGATCCAGTCCCCGATCCACCTGCGCCTCAGCCGGGGGAAGATCCGCAGAGCGAGGTCGTGGATCGTGATGACGGCCCCCAGCCGCCCCTTCGCCCTGCGGCGGAAGTTGGTGCCGTGGAATACGTCGATCCGGTCCGACCGCACGGCGGCCTGGAGCGACGACTTGGAGACCCTGCGGACCACCCCGTTCTCCCGGAGGAGCCACGAGTCGCCCGCCCCCTCCTCGCCCCCCCAGTGGTACAGGTAAAACTCGTCGCCGGGGGACGATGCGGACATGCGCTCCGCCAGCCGC
>CAYILU010000205.1:0-3105 GCA_964364235.1 uncultured bacterium
TCGACGACTGGCTCTTGCGCAGGGCGAGGTAGTATTCCGCCTTCCGCTCCTCGACGGCCTTCTCCAGCGAAGCGTAGGGCATGTAGGCGTATCCGCGCCGCAGGAGCAGCAGGTTGGTCAGGAGGCGGCTCATCCTCCCGTTCCCATCCGCGAACGGCTGGATCGCGAGGAACTCGAGGAGAAAGCCGGCGGTGACCATCAGGGGGTGGAACTCCCGGGAGCCAAGGCGGGAGTTGGTCCAGCGGATCAGCGCCTCCATCTCCGACGGGATTTTCTCCGGCTCCGACGGCCGGAGGGTGATCGATTCCACGGCCCGGAGGGGGAGGAGCAGGGAGCGGTCGGGGCCAGCCCGCCAGGCGCCCCGGTGTGCCGGGTCCTTCGAGGAGTGCCCCATGAGGTCCGCGTGGAGGCGGAGGACGAGTTCCGCGGAAAGCGGCATCCCCCGGTAGCCGTCGAACACCTCTTTCAGCAGTTGGGCGTACGCGGCCGCGGGGGAAGGCCGGGGCTCCCCCGGGGTGGACGGCTTCGGCGCGGGCCGGGATCCGGAGGGATGCCTCGGGAGGCCGCTCCACTCGACACGGATCGAGGAGTTCGCGGACTGGACGACCACCTTTTTCACGAGCCGGTCCAGGGTGGCGGGGGCTGTCCGGAAACGCCCCAGCCACCACCCCTTGAACTCGTCGATCTCCGAGATCCGCGACAGGAGTCCGGGCCACGCGAAGGGCGAAACCGCGCGCAGCCTGCCGTCGAACCGCTCCCCCATCATCCCTCCCGTAACCATGGATATACCCGATTATACCCGATTCAAACATCTTGTGTTGACGGGCCGGACGGAACGGATAAAGTCGGGGATGGGGCGGCCCGGAAACCGGGCGCCGATCATCCGACGAGCGGCGAAAGGGAGGGGAACATGGCGTTGACGGAAAGACTCGAGTCGATTTTCCAGGAGGTCATCAAACGCAACCCGGGCGAGGCCGAGTTCCACCAGGCGGTGCGGGAGGTCCTCGAATCGCTGGGCCCGGTTCTGGTCAAGTACCCGGATTTCGCGGAGGCCAAGGTCATCGAGAGGATCTGCGAGCCGGAGCGGCAGCTCATCTTCCGGGTGCCCTGGCAGGACGACAAGGGGGAGGTCCAGATCAACCGCGGCTTCCGGGTGCAGTTCAACAGCGCGCTGGGGCCGTACAAGGGGGGCTTGCGGTTCCACCCCTCCGTCTACCTGGGCATCATCAAGTTCCTGGGGTTCGAGCAGATCTTCAAGAACTCCCTGACGGGCCTGCCGATCGGCGGCGCGAAGGGCGGCTCCGACTTCGACCCCAAGGGGAAGTCCGACGCCGAGGTCATGCGGTTCTGCCAGAGTTTCATGACGGAGCTGTGGCGGATCATCGGCGAGCACACCGACGTCCCCGCAGGCGACATAGGGGTCGGGGGGCGCGAGATCGGGTACCTGTTCGGGCAGTACAAGCGGCTGACCAACAAGTTCGAGGCCGGGGTCCTCACCGGCAAGGGGCTGGTCTACGGCGGGAGCCAGGTTCGCACGGAGGCCACCGGGTACGGCTGCACGTACTTCGTGGAAGAGATGCTCAAGGGGAAGAAGAACGGCTTCAAGGGGAAGAAGGTCGTCGTGTCCGGTTCCGGGAACGTGGCCATCTACACGCTGGAGAAGGTGGCAATGCTGGGCGGCAAGGTCATCGCCATGAGCGACAGCAACGGCGTCATCGTAGACGAGAAGGGGTGCAACCTCGAGACGGTCAAGCGGCTCAAGGAGATCGAGCGCCGGCGGATCAAGGACTACTGCGAGTACCACAAGCACGCCAAGTATATCCACAACGGAAACATCTGGGACGTCCCCTGCGAAGTGGCGATGCCCTCGGCCACCCAGAACGAGATCACGGGCAAGGACGCCAAAAAGCTCGTGAAGAACGGCTGCATCGCGGTGGGAGAGGGGGCGAACATGCCGACCACGCCGGAGGGGGTCCACGTGTTCCTCTCCGCCGGCGTCCTCTTCGGGCCGGGGAAGGCGGCCAACGCGGGCGGCGTGGCCACCTCGGGGCTCGAGATGCAGCAGAACGCGAGCCGGGAGGCGTGGGGGTTCGAGGAGACCGACGCCAAGCTGCACCAGATCATGAAGAACGTCTACCAGCTGTGCTCGGAGGCCGCGGAGGAGTTCGGGTCCCCGGGCAACTTCGTGGTTGGCTCCAACATCGCCGGCTTCATCAAGGTCGCCCGCGCGATGATCGCGCACGGGATCGTGTAGCGGCTTCCGCTCGACTTGAGGAGAGGGGCCCGCGCCAAGGCAGGTTTCCCGTGCCGCATTCGCGTGCCCCGGGGATATAATGGAGGTGGGCCGGCGGTGGGCCATCACGCGCAGGTGCAGGGATACCGGAGAAGGGGTGGACCATGCTCGTAGGCAGGCGGATGACAAAGGACCCGAAGACGGTTTCCCCCGAAGACACCCTGACCAAGGCCGCGGACATCATGCGAGGCGGCGGGATCAACCACCTGCCCGTCGTGGAGGGGGGGAAACTGGTGGGGATCCTCTCCGACACGGACCTGCGGAACGTCTCCCTGGCGAGCGGACCGGGGGGTGCGCCGCCGCAGCACAAAGGCCAGCCCCGCCTGGTGCGGGAGGTGATGAAGACGGACGTCTGGTCCCTCACCCCCGAGGACTCGCTGGAAGACGCCTTCCTCATCATCCGCAGGAGGAAGTTCGGAGCGTTGCCGATCCTGTCCGGGGACCGGCTGGTAGGCATCATCACCAAGATCGACCTGCTGAACGCAGTGATCGACGTCCTGAACCTCGAGGAGGTCGGCCTCCGGATCGAGGTGTCCCTTCCTCGAAACATGAAGGGGTTCGAGGAGCTGATCTCGACCCTCGAGGGGCTCAAGGCGAACATCAGCAGTTGCGTCATCACCCCGGAAAAGGAAAAGGACGGAATGAGGGCGCTCCTGCGCCTCGACACGATCGAGGGGCCGAAGGTCCTTTCCGCCCTTCGCGCGAAACGGTTCGAGGTGGCCGGGACGTCCGCCCTTCCCTGACCTTCGCTCCCGGCGGCTTCTCCTGCCGGTTCTTATCCTAGCCCGCATTTCTCACCACCTTCCTGCTGC
>CAYILU010000206.1:0-3079 GCA_964364235.1 uncultured bacterium
AGGAAATCTCTCTCGCCAAGGCCACGTCGGAGGAAGCCGTCGAGGCGGACCTGCGTCGCTTCCTGAACCTGTAAGTCTACCTGTTTTGGAAGTGCTCACTGTCGTAAATACGGTTATGCATCCAGCCGCCGATCCCGGAAGTCGCTTCTCCCAACTTGCGTTCCGCAGCGGATTGCCCGGCAAAGGGTCTGCCCGGATCCGCCACCGCAGCAGGAAGGTGGTGAGAAATGCGGGCTAAGGTCGTCGCGATCGTGGTCGCCGGAGGCGCGGGGAGACGGATGGGGGGAGAGGTGCCGAAGCAGTTCCTTCCCCTGGGAGGGCGGCCCATCCTCGACCGGACGATTTCGGCCCTGGCGGCTTCCCCCGCGATCGACGGGATTCTCCTGGCGCTTCCACCGGGCATCCCCGGGGAGGCACGGGACTCGTTCCGGCGCATGCCGAAAGTCCTGGATGTTGTCGACGGGGGGGCCGAGCGGCAGGATTCCGTCCGCAATGCCCTCGCCGCCGTCCCGGAAGAAGCCGAGGTGATCCTCGTCCACGACGCGGTGCGCCCCTTCGTCTCCGGGGAGCTCCTGGCGCGTTGCGTGGGTCTGGCCAGGAAGCATGGCGCCGTGGTGCCGGTGGTTCCCGTCCGGGAAACCGTGAAGGAGTGGGACAGGGACGGGAAGACCCTCTCGACCGTGGAGCGTTCACGCCTTTTCCGCGCCCAGACCCCGCAGGGCTTTCGCGCCGGGATCCTCCGGGCGGCCTATCGGAAGGCGGGGGAAGAGGGGCTGCGGGGGACCGACGACGCCGCCCTCGTGGAGGCGGCGGGAACCCCGGTCACACCGATCCCGGGCGAGGAGGGGAACATCAAGATCACCATCCCGGAGGAGTTGCGGATGGCGGAAGGGCTGCTCCGGGAACAGCCGGATTTCCGGGTCGGGATCGGGGGGGACGCGCACCGGCTCATCGAGGGCAGGGACCTGTGGCTGGGAGGGGTCCTGATAGAGAACGAGAAGGGGCTCCTGGGCCACTCCGACGGCGACGTGCTCCTCCACGCGATCGCGGACGCGATCTACGGCGCGATGGGGGACAGGGACATCGGGCATCATTTTCCGCCTGGGGTGGAGGAGACGAAGAATCTCTCCAGCCGTTCGATCCTCGCGCACGCGCGCGCGCGGATGGCGGAGACGGGATTCGGCTTGGTGGGGCTCGACGCGGTGGTGGTCTGCGAGCATCCGAAGATCGCGCCGATCGCCGCGCGCCTCCGCGCGTCGATCGCCGGCATCCTCTCCGTCCCTTCGGCGCGGGTGAGCCTGAAGGGCAAGACGACCGAGGGGATGGGGTTCGAGGGGCGCGGGGAGGGGATCTCCGCGTGGGCCGTGGCGCTCCTGCGCGGGTCCCTTCCCACGCCCCCGACAGAAAACGGAGCCGCGTAAATGGCGTTGACCGTCTTCAACACCATGGGGAACCGCAAGGAGCCGTTCACCCCGGTCGTGACGGGGAAGGTGAGGATGTACGTTTGCGGGGTGACGGTCTACGATCTCTGCCACATCGGCCACGCCCGGGCGAACGTGGTGTTCGACACCATCGTGCGCTACCTGCGCTACCGCGGGTACGAGGTCACCTTCGTGCGGAACTTCACCGACATCGACGACAAGATCATCAAGCGGGCCGCAAGCGAAGGCACCGACTACCTGACGATCTCCAGGCGCTACATCGAGGCGTTCCGCCGGGATTTCGACCGGATGGGGCTCCTGCGCCCCGACGTGGAGCCCAGGGCGACCGAGCATATCCCCGAGATCATCGACCTCGTGTCCAGGCTGGTCGCCGCCGGGAAGGCGTACGCCGTCGACGGAGACGTCTATTACGCCGTCAAAGGGTTCCCCGGCTACGGGAAGCTCTCGGGGAAGAACACGGAGGATCTCCTGTCCGGTGCGCGCGTGGACGTGGACGAGCGCAAGAAGGACCCGCTCGATTTCGCCCTTTGGAAGTCGTCGAAGCCGGGGGAGCCCGCCTGGGAGAGCCCGTGGGGGCCGGGGCGCCCGGGGTGGCACATCGAGTGCTCGGCGATGGCGATGAAGCACCTCGGGGAGACGCTCGACATCCACGGCGGAGGGAAGGACCTCGTCTTCCCCCACCACGAGAACGAGATCGCGCAGTCGGAGGGGCTCACCGGGAAGCCGTTCGCCCGGTACTGGGTCCACAACGGGTTCGTCAACATCGACAACGAGAAGATGAGCAAGTCGCTGGGGAACTTCTTCACCCTGCGCGATGTGCTGGCGAAGGTGAAGCCCGACGTGCTCCGGTTCTTTTTCGCGTCGAGCCACTACCGGAGCCCGATCGACTACTCCGACCGCAGCCTCGCCGAGGCGAAGGCGGGTCTGGACCGCCTCTACCGGGTCAAGGAGAAGGCGGAAGGCTGCGCCGCCGGGGGTGCCCGGGCCACTTCAGTTCCGGATGGCGTGGATTTCTCCACGCTCCGCGACGCCCCCGCGAAGTTCGTCGAGGCGATGGACGACGACTTCAACACGGCAGCCGCCCTGGGGCATCTCTTCGACGCCGTGCGGGCGCTCAACCGCCTGGCCCCGGCCGACCCGGCAACGGAACGTGAAAAAGCGGGGCGGTTCCTCGCCGGGTACGCGGTCCTCGATCCGCTGTTCGGGGCGCTCGGGCTGCTCCGGGAGCCCGCGGGGGAATATTTCCGGCAGGAATACGCCTATACCGGAAGCGGCTCCATGGCATTTGGCGGTGGAGCAACGGTTGAGTTCAAGCCGGGTCGTTTGTCCGCCGAAGAAATCGAGCAGAGAATCGAGGCGCGCAAGGCCGCCCGCGCGAGGAAGGACTTCGCGGAGGCCGACCGGATCCGGAAGGATCTCGAGGCGCTGGGCGTCCTGCTCGAGGACTCCAAGGCCGGTACGACGTGGAAATACAAGGCGTAGATGTGCAGAACGAGCAGCGATAAGCTCCGCGGCTGCGCCTCCGGAGCTCCCCCGTCGCGCGTTTCGCCTTGGCTCCCCGGCTTCGTCCAGCAAGCGTGCCCCAAGGTCCCTTCCCCGGCCTTCGGTCTCCCTGTGTAGCCCGCCAAGTCCCTTTG
>CAYILU010000207.1:0-3075 GCA_964364235.1 uncultured bacterium
GAGTAGAGGGATTGGACGGAAGGCCCCCGATGGCGCATATCTTCTTCGACCACATTTCCACAACCCCCCTTGATCCCCGCGTGTTCGAGGCGATGAGGCCGTACTTCCTCGAGTGGTACGGCAACCCCTCGTCGCACATCCACGACCAGGGCCAGGCGGCGCTGAAAGCCGTGGATGATGCGAGGGCGGCCGTCGCGGAGCTTGTCAACGCGGACCGCCGGGAGATCGTGTTCACGTCGGGGGCGACCGAGGCGAACAACCTGGCCGTCAAGGGGGCCGCCGAGGCGTACGGGAAGAAGGGGAGGCACATCATCGTATCCGAAGTGGAGCACTTCTCGGTGATGAACGCCCTGCTCCCGCTCAGGAACCGCGGGTACGAGGTCACGACTCTCAAGGTGGACCGGGACGGCAAGGTCGATCCGGAGGATGCCCGCCGGGAGGTCCGGGCCGACACGATCCTGATCTCGGTCATGCAGGCCAACTCGGAGATCGGCACGATCGAGCCGGTCGCCGAGGTGGGCAGGATCGCCCGGGAACGGGGGGTCCTGTTCCACACCGACGCCACGGCCTCCGCCGGCCACATCCCCCTGGACGTACGGGAGATCGGGGCGGACCTGGTCACGCTCTCGGCCCACAACTTCTACGGGCCCAAGGGGGCGGGGGCTCTCTTCGTCCGCGACGGGGTCGCACTCGCCTCCCAGCTGGACGGCGGCTTCCAGGAAAAGGGGTTCCGCGCAGGCACGGAGAATGTCCCCGGCATCGTCGGGATGGGCGCGGCCGCGAGGATCGCGAAGGCGGAGATGGACGGGTGGGCCGAACGCCTGCGCGGTCTCGGGAAACGCCTGCGCGACGGCATCGAGGCGACGGTTTCGCACATCCACTTCACAGGGCACCCCACGGACCGGCTCCCGGGCCACGTGAGCTTCTGGGTGGAGTACGCGGAGGGGGAGTCGCTGCTGCTCTTCCTGAACGTGCGCGGGGTGATGGCGGCTTCCGGGTCGGCGTGCAGCTCGAACCTCCGGGGCCACGACGAGGAGGACCTCGTGGCGTCGCCCGTGCTCCGGGCGATCGGGGTGCCCAGCGACGTCTGCACGGGCTCGATCACCTTCAGCCCGGGGAAGGGGAACACCGTCGCGGAGGTGGACGAGGTTCTCGACGTTCTGCCGGGCATCGTGCGGCGGCTCTGGGAGATGTCGCCGACGTACCTGGACTACCAGAAGAAGCAAGCGCGATAAGGGAGGCAGGCATGGCCGGTCCGTACAGCGAAAAAGTGATGGACCACTTCATGAACCCGAGGAACGTCGGGGAGATCGAGAACGCCGACGGGATCGGCGAGGTCGGGAACCCCGCGTGCGGCGACATGATGCGGCTTTATTTGAAGGTAGAGGAAGGGAAGATCGTGGACGCGAAGTTCCGGACCTTCGGCTGCGGGGCGGCCATCGCCTCCAGCTCGATGCTCACCGAGATGATCAAGGGGAAAACGGTCGAGGAGGCGCGGGCGATAACGAACCGGCACGTCGCCGACGCGCTCGACGGGCTCCCCCCGGTGAAGATCCACTGTTCCGTGATGGCGGAAGAAGCGGTGAAGTCCGCCCTGGAAGACTACGCGAAGAAGCATGCCGGCTGACGGTGGAAGACGGATAAATCCGACCAACCCGGGAGGGAAGCCATGCCGAAAACACCGACCGAAATCATCCAGATGGCGCTGGAGCGGGAGAAAGAGGCCGTTGTGGACTACTCCGAGTATGCCAAGACGGCCTCCGATCCGAAGGTGAGGGAGATGTTCCGTTTCCTGGCGGAAGAGGAGAAGAAGCACGTGAAGCTCCTCCAGGAGGAGATCGAGAAGGAAATCTACCAGGAGATGTAGGCGCCAGGGGGGGGCGGATGATCCCGGTGAAAACCGTGGAAGGCCTGATGGAGGCGGCGCACGGCTACCAGAGGTCGATGACGCTGTTCGTTGCGCTGCGGCTGGACATCTTCTCCGCCCTCGCGGGCGGGGCGGCGGACGCGCGGTCGCTGGCCCGCGGGGTGTCGGCCGACCCCCGCAGCCTTTCGATCCTCCTCGATGCCCTGGTCGCGATGGGACTGCTCCGGAAGACGGGGGCGAGGTACCGGAACGCGGAGGTCGCGCGGGATTTCCTGGCCTCCGGACCCCGCTCGAAACGCTCCATCCTGCTGCATCACCTGGACTGCTGGGGGGATTGGACGGGCCTGGAAAAGAAGGTGAGGCGGGGGCGCAAGGGGCGGGCGCGGGAGGGCAACTTTCAGGAGAATTTCATCCGGGGGATGGAGGACAACGCGCGCGAGCGGGCCGCCGAGGTGGCGGCGCGGATCCCCTTTCGCCCCGGGGAGCGTGTTCTCGACCTGGGCGGCGGGCCCGGCACCTACGCGGTGGAGTGGGCGGTGCGTTGCCCCGGGGCGGTCCTGACCGTCTTTGACACGCCGGAGACGCTCCGCGTCACGCGGAAGATCCTCCGGGAGAAGGGGGCCTCCCACCTGGTCCGCCTGCGGGAAGGAGATTTCCTGAAAGACCCTCTCGGCGGCCCCTACGATTTCGTCTGGGTTTCGCAGATCCTCCACGCCTATTCCGGGAAGGAGTGCCTTGCCATTCTGCGAAAGGCCCGCCGGGCGCTTGCCCCGGGCGGCCGCGTCTCCGTCCAGGAATTCCTCCTCGAGGAAAGCAAGACCGCGCCGGCCGGCCCCGCGTTCTTCTCGGTCCACATGGTCGCGGTGACGGAGGGGGGGAGGGCCTATTCGGCAGGCGAGGTCGCCCGAATGCTGAAAACGGCCGGTTTCCGGAAGGTTGCCATCGTTAAACCGGATCCCCGTGGTGTGGGGATCGTCTCCGCGGTGAAGGCGTAGCTCGATGCGGGGATGGTGGGCGCTACAGGATTTGAACCTGTGACTTCCACCGTGTGAAGGTGGCACTCTACCGCTGAGTTAAGCGCCCTTAAGGAACCTATTCTACCCGGGGGGGGACACTCCTTCAACGGGAAACTTTAAAAACAGGGACGTTCTTGAACTTTACTTTTAAGCCTGGGGACGTTCTTGAACTTTATCATCGAAGCACTTTGG
>CAYILU010000208.1:0-1283 GCA_964364235.1 uncultured bacterium
TGTTCGAGGGACCCCCTTTCGTTGAAAACCCTTCTTCGAAAATCCGGGGCAGGTTCCCGGGAGGAATACCGGCCCCCTCGTCGGTCACGGCGAACTCCCAGAAGCCGTCGCGCCGGGAGACATCCAGTTTGAGGGCTCCCCCTTTTTCCGCCATCGCCTCCGCACCGTTGAACAGGAGCACGAGCAGGGCCAGGGCGATATCCCTTCTGTCACCGGTCAACATCCCCGCCGGGTAGCTCTCGGGCAGGACCAGCGTCACGTTGTTGCGCCCGAGGTCGTAACGGGAGAAAACGAGGCACTCCCCCACCATATCCGCGGGAGAAAACGGCTCTTGAGAGGGGGCGTGGGATCGCACGTAATAGGAAAAATGCCTGACGATGTTGTTGATCCGCTCCCCGGCGTTGAGGATTTTCCCCACGCTGTCCAGGGTTTTTTTCTCCCCTCCCCCCGAGATCTGGATCAGCTCGGCGAATCCGAGGATAACGCTCAAGTAGTTGTCCACCTCGTGGGCGACCCCCATCACCATCCGCCCGAAGAGCCCGAAGCGATACTGGTCGACCTTGTCCCTATTCATCCGTTCCCCCCGAAGGGAGCGGCCCCGTCGACGTTCCCGCCACGACGACCCGGTTTTTCCCTTCCTTCTTCGCCTGGTAGAGGGCATCATCGGCGGCCTTGAGCAGGGCCTCGATCTCCACCCCGTGCTCCGGATAGGAGGCGACGCCGATGCTTATCGTCACACCCGGTCCATCGAATCGGGATTCCTCGATCTTCCGGCGGATCCGTTCGGCCATAACGAAAGCGCCCCTCGTTTCAATGCTGGTCCTTATCCGCTCCGCCGTGAGCGCTCCCTGAACCGATGCCGCCTCGGGAAGGATGACCGCGAACTCCTCGCCGCCGTACCGGCAGGCGATGTCCACCTCGTAAGAGGGCTTCACGTCGCTCCGCCGGATGTTGCCGGATATCCGGCCGGCCAGGTTGACCAGCACCTTGTCCCCCGCCGGGTGTCCGTACCGGTCGTTGTACTTTTTGAAATTGTCGACGTCGAGGATGAGCAGGGACATGGTGCGCCCGTACCGCTTCGCCCGCTCGATCTCCGAATTGAGGCGATAGAAGAAATACCGCCGGTTGTAGAGCGACGTGAGTGGATCCCTCACGACGAGCTCGCGAAGCTGCGCTTCCCGACGGCGGACCGTGTCCATCATGAAGACCCCGACGAAAGCCACGCAGAAATTGGTGATGGACACCCATGCCCACTTGATCATCTCGTACGAGAATGTCTGCTG
>CAYILU010000208.1:1383-3062 GCA_964364235.1 uncultured bacterium
AGCTGGATCGCGTTGAGCGAGCGGATCTTGACGAACCACTCGTAGCTGTACTGGTACCACGCGTTGTAGGCCGCGACCGCCAGAAATGCGATGACCGGGACGATCCGGTGGAGGAAGGTGACCCGGGAGATGTCCGCGGAGGAGTGCTGGAAAAAGATGTACACCGCCAGGCCGTAACCGGCGAGGATGCCCAGGATGACCCAGCGGGCCCTGATGACCATCCCGACGCGTTCCCGCGCCTCCTTGATCAACTCCAGCTCTTCGGTGGTGGGAACATCACCGGACACGATGCTTATTTTTTTCCACTGCTCCATCAGGAACCTGCTCCAGCCTCCCGCGTCCGGTTTCCCCATCCTCTCTCCCTTGATAGCAGAGTTGCTGTTTTCTGTCCAACGTTGCACGCGGTACCGAAAGCGGTTCGGTTACAACTGTTCGCCCAGGACCCCCCCGCACCCGCGTCGCTTCGATTCGTACATCAGGCGGTCCGCGACGTTCAGGATGCTCTCGCGTTCCTTCGAGTCGGGGAGACAGGCGGCATACCCGATGCTCGCCGTGAAATGGATCTCCTCCCCCTTGCCGGTGTCCATGCGGACCCCGGAAACCCCCGCGGCGATCCTGCCGGCGATGGTGGAGGCCGCGGAGAGGTCCGTCTCCGGGAGGATGACCGCGAACTCGTCGCCCCCGTACCGCGCGGCGATGTCGCTTTTCCGGAGGTGCGCGCAGAGCACCCCGGCGGTCATCAGGAGAATCCGGTCGCCCACGAGATGCCCGTAGGTGTCGTTGATCTCCTTGAAGCGGTCGAGGTCGAGCATGATGACGGAGAGGGTGCGCCCGTAGCGGGCGGCCCGCTCCATCTCGACCTGGAGCTTTTCGTGGAACGCCCCGTGATTGTAGAGCAACGTCAGGGAGTCCTTCTCGGCCAGCGTCTTGACGAAGTGGAACAGCTCGGCGTTCTCGATGGCGATCGCCAGGTAGGAGGCGAGCACGCGCATCGTCGCCAGGGACTCGGCGTCGAAGGCGTTCGGCTCCGAGTGGTTGACGTTCAGGACCCCGATCGCCTTCCCCTTGGAGAGGAGCGGCACGCACATGAAGGAGCGCACGTCCATCCTCGTTCCCCCGTAATAGAGGA
The DNA here is from genome assembly GCA_964364235.1 of uncultured bacterium. Lineage (GTDB taxonomy): Bacteria > Desulfobacterota > Deferrimicrobia > Deferrimicrobiales > Deferrimicrobiaceae > JAKALO01. Next base: position 2,513 of record CAYILU010000208.1, read on the forward strand.
ACTCGGTGGAGGACCGGACATCGGGAACGTAGATCGGCTCGCCCGCCTCGAAAACCCTTCCCGCCACCCCTTCGCCGGGCGCCACATGGAAATCCCGGGGCAGGTCCGACGCCATCCCCAGGCCCGCGCGGCAGGTAAGCCTCCGGGTGTCGGGATTGTAGAGCATTATGCAGAAGTCGTTCAGGCCCAGGGTCCGCATGACCCGCTCCGGGAGAATCCGGAACAGCTCCTCCGTGTCGAGCGTACCCGCGATGACGGTGGAAACCTCGTAGATGGTGTGCAGGTCGTGGATCTTGGATTCGAGATGGGCCTTCGTTTCCTCAAGGTCGCGCCGGAGCATCTCGACCTGGTGAAGTCTCTTCTCCTTTTCGTCGATCCCCTGCACCAGCTCCTCGAGAGCGCGTCCGTACCGCTCCGCGACAACGTGCGCGAGCGGCGTGAGGACCCCGGCATCCATCGGAAGCGGTGCCGTTCCGGGGACGGAAATCCTTTCCCCCCAGAGTTCCGCAGGGCGGAAAACCTTGTATTCCAGGAAAAGGTAGATGCCGGC
>CAYILU010000209.1:0-3062 GCA_964364235.1 uncultured bacterium
CACGCAAGGTCCGCATTCCATGTCGGGGAACATCGCCTCGTATCTCGCCGGGAGGCCGCCGAGCACGGGCTCCTTCTCCACGAGGCAGACCTTCCTTCCCGCCTCGGCGAAATTGAGCGCCGCCTTCAGTCCCGCAGGCCCCGCGCCGACGACCAGGACGTCCGTGCAGACATCGATCTCCCGCCGTTCGAGCGGCTCGTGGAGCGCGACCCGGCGCATCGCAGCCCCGAGATGGCGGATGGCCTTCTCAGTGGCCTTCTCCCGGTCGGCCGTAACCCACGCGATATGCTCCCTGACATTGACCATCTGCATCAGGAAGGGATTCATGCCGGCCCGTGCGAGCACGCCGCGGAACGTCTCTTCGTGGTCCCTCACCGAGCAGGCGGCCACGACGACCCGGTCGGGCCGATTCTCCCGCACATCCTTCTCCATGGCCGACGTGCCTACCGCGGAACACAGGAACTCGACGGTCCGGTAGTACCCGAACCCGGGCAGGCGTTCGACCGCCTGCCGTACCGCTTCGGAGTCGATCTTCTCCGCTATGTTGGGTCCGCAAAGGCAGAAATAGACCCCGATCCTCATGCGCTCTCCTTGGGATTCCGCGAGGGTGCGAGCGTCCTCAATACTCCGTCGACCACCCGGGGAACCGCATGCGCGACCGCTTCGCTTAAATCCTCGCCGAAGGTATCCACGTCTCCGGGTTCGATCCCCCAGATCTCGATCCGGCCGGGTAACGCAAGACCCAGGAGGCCCGCGGTCTCCAGAGCCGCGCGGAAGGTGGTGTCGTGCGCACAGGCGGAGTTCCGCGTCCCTTCCAGCCCGTCCGGCGCGACGCGGTAAACCGAGCCGGGCTTCCCGCCGCCTTCCATGGAGTCCACCACGACCGCCCGGTCGTAGCCGACAAGGGCTTCCATGATCGCAATCCCTCCCGCGCAGAGCTCGATCACGTCCACGTTCCCGCGGTCCGCCAGGCGCGACCGCAACTCCCGCGCAACTCGCCACCCGACCCCGTCGTCGGTCAAAATGGGATTCCCGACCCCGATGACGATCGTCCGACTCACGATCCGGATTCCTCCTCCGCCCCCGGCGCCTTCCGTAAAAAGGGGGCCGTCCCGCCCACTCTGCCCGCATCGTCCCGCCGAATGGTCTGCAGGATCCGCCCCTCCGCGTCCTTGACCTCGACGACAAGGGGCATGCTTCCGGGCAGGGAGTGCGTCGCGCAGGAGAGGCACGGGTCGTATGCGCGGAACGCCATCTCGATCCGGTTGAGCACCCCTTCCGTGACGGGCTTTCCCTTCCCGATCACCCCTTCGGCGGCCCGTTTCAGGCTCATCGAAATCGGGGCATGGTTGTTCGTCGTTCCCACGATCAGGTTGACCTTCGTCAGGACCCCCTTTGCGTCGGCAACGTAATGGTGGGTCAGGGTCCCGCGGGGCGCCTCCACGCACCCGACCCCTCCGGTTACCTTGACCCTCCCGTCGGGGATCGTCCTGACCTCCTTCCGGGTGATCTCCGGGTCGGCGGCAAGCTCGAGCATCCGCTCGGATGCGTAGAGCAGCTCGATCAGCCGCGCCCAGTGGGTAGCGAGGCGATGGTGAACCGGCCTGTGCCGGCCCCCGGCCTTTCCCTCCCCGAGGGTCTCGTAAAACCGTTCGAACTCCGCCTGGGCCAGCGGGGTGGCCATCCCATCCGAGACGTTGAGGCGCGAGAGCGGGGTCGCGCAATACACGCCGCTGCCGGCCCCGTCGACGAACCCTTTCCAGCCGACGGCTTTCAGATAGGGGAACTTGAGATAGGTCCACGGCTCCACCCGCTCGGCGACGTGGTCCGCGTACTCGCCGGCGCTGTACTTGACGAACTCGCGCCCGTCGGGATCCACGACCCGGACCAGGCCTTCGTAGAAGTTGGCCCGGTTCCCGTCATCCACGGTCCCCATCGAATAGGTCTTGTGGAGGTACGAATCGGAAAGGACCATGTCGAGGTAGTCCCGGTTCGAAAGAACGATCTTGTTGAAGATATCGAGACTGAACAGGGCAAACCCGATGTTTTGCCGGGCCACCTCTTCGATCGCGCGGCGCTGCTCCTCCTCCACCGGCTTGCTCCACCCCCCGGGAACCCCTCCCACCGGGTGGATCGGCCGTCCGCCGAGCGTCTTGATCACCTCGTGGTTCCGTTTCCGGCAGTCGATCACCTTCCTGCCGATGTCGATCCCGACCTTGCGGATCACGCCGAGCAGGTTCCGCTCCGACGGAGGCGCGTCCGGCCCCAGAATGAAATCCGGCCCGCCCAAAGCGTAGAAGTGGGTCGTGTGATCCGTCACGAAGAACGCCATGTAGAACAGCTCGCGGATCTTCTTCGCGGCGGGGGGCGGCTCGACCAGAAAGAGGTCGTCCAGGGCCTTCACGGACGCCAGATGGTGCGCTTCCGGGCAGACGCCGCAGATCCGGCTCGTGATGACCGGCATCTCCTCGGCCGCCCGACCCACGCAGAACCGCTCGAACCCCCGGAGCTCCGGGACCTGGAAATAGACGTTGGCCACCTCTCCCGCATCGTCGAGGAAGATCTCGATGCGACCGTGGCCTTCCAGCCGCGTGATTGGGTCGATGGAGATGCGCTTCGTCATTCTTTCGTCCCGGCCTTCCGGCGCCGCGAAGCGCCCGCAAGGAGCGAGGAGGCGAGCCCGAATTTGTAGAAAGTTCCGACCGGATCCGGGACCTTCCGGATCAGGCTGTCCACCCGGCGGCACACCTCTTCCGCGGTTCGCCCTTTTTGCGTTTCGATTTCCAGAATGGCCCCGAGCGCCCCGGCCATCTTTGCCCCCTGGTCGTGCACCCCTTCCGGCGGCCCGTAGCACCCCGCGCACGGCATGTTGACCTCGGGGCAGAGCGCTCCGCACCCGTCACGCGTGGCGACGCCCATGCAAAGGATCCCCTGTTCCAGAAGGCAGGTTTCCGAATCGGGTGCAATCTCATGGAACCGGCCCAGGCTCGTGATCGACGTGTCCTTCCGGGTCTTCCGGCATTCATCGCAAACGCTGGAAAGGCCCGCGCCCAGAACGGCCC
>CAYILU010000210.1:0-3051 GCA_964364235.1 uncultured bacterium
CGCGTCCTCCGGGGGGATCCCCGCAGCGAGCATCTCCTTGTAGAGCGCCGCGCCATTCCTCATGTGCTTTTCGTACTTGACGGACAACGGCTTCTCTCCGATCGTTTCCGGGGTCACGTAGCCGAACGCGGCCGCCACGTACCTCTGGCTCTGCTGGGAGTAGGAGGCGATCCGGTGCCGCACCAGCTGGTGGGAGGTCGCGCGGGAGATCCCTTCCACCCCGTACGTGAACACCACGTGCTCCAGCACGGAGGCGTGCCCCATCGAGAGGACCCGCCGGACGAGCTTGCGGACGTCTTTCCGGGAAATGTCTTCCTGGAGGTCCGCGATCTTCGCGGGGGAGTAGCAGAGGCGCGCCGCGAGGGCGATCAGCCTCTCGGGCTCGGGGGTGTTCTGTAGAAGGACGACGTTCACGGAAGGGGAAACGGGGGGCTCCCTTACGGCTTCTCGTACTTCCTGTTGAACTTCTCGATGCGCCCCGCGGTGTCGATGAGCTTCTGCTTGCCCGTGAAGAACGGGTGGCAGTTCGAGCAGATGGCCACCTTGATCTCGGGCGTGCTCGACATCGTCTCGAACGTGTTCCCGCACGCGCACTTCACCTTGGACTTCTCGTATTTCGGGTGGATTTTCTCTCTCATGTCCGCCTGTCTCCTCTCAACGGCTCACGTATTCATCGACTCAAGGAATTCCTTGTTGGTCTTCGTCTTCGAGATCTTGTCGAGCAGAAACTCCATGCTCTCCGCCGGGGACAGCGGGGAGAGGAATTTTCTCAGTATCCACACGCGCTGGAGCACCGCCTTGTCGAGCAGGAGCTCCTCCTTCCGGGTCCCGGACTTGTTGATGTCGATCGCCGGGAAGATCCGCTTCTCGGAGATCTTCCGGTCGAGGACGAGCTCCATGTTGCCGGTCCCCTTGAACTCCTCGAAGATCACCTCGTCCATCCGGCTCCCGGTCTCGATGAGCGCGGTCGCGATGATGGTGAGCGACCCGCCCTCCTCGATGTTGCGGGCGGCCCCGAAGAAGCGCTTGGGCTTCTGGAGCGCGTTTGCGTCGACCCCGCCGGAGAGGACCTTGCCGGAGGGCGGGACGACGGCGTTGTAGGCGCGGGCCAGGCGCGTGATGCTGTCGAGGAGGATCACCACGTCCTTCTTGTGCTCGACGAGCCGCTTCGCCTTCTCGAGCACCATCTCGGCCACCTGCACGTGCCGCTGCGCGGGCTCGTCGAAGGTGGAGGAGATGACCTCGCCCTTGACGCTGCGCTGCATGTCGGTCACCTCTTCGGGCCGCTCGTCGATCAGCAGGACGATGAGCACGACCTCGGAGTGGTTTTTCGCCAGGGCGTTGGCGATGTTCTGCAGGATGATGGTCTTTCCGGCCCGGGGCGGCGACGTGATGAGCGCCCGCTGCCCTTTGCCGATCGGGTCGACCAGGTCGATGATCCGGGTGGCGTAGTTGTCGGACACGTACTCCATCGTGAACTTTTCCTGGGGATAGAGCGGGGTCAGGTTGTCGAAGAGGATCTTGTCCTTGCTGATCTCGGGGTCCTCGGTGTTGATCTTCTCCACCTTGAGGAGCGCGAAGTACCGCTCCTCCCCCTTGGGCGCCCGGATCTGGCCGGTGATGGTGTCGCCGGTGCGGAGCCCGAACCGCCGGATCTGCGATGGGGAGACGTAGATGTCGTCCGGGCCGGGCAGGTAGTTCGAGTCGGGGGACCGCAGGAAGCCGTACCCGTCGGGAAGGACTTCCAGCGTTCCCTCCCCGGAGACGATGACCTCCTGGTCGGTCTGCGCCTGGAGGATGGCGAAGATCAGTTCCTGTTTTTTGAGCCCCGCCGCCCCGTCGACGTTGAGGCTCTTCGCGATCTCGGTCAGTTCGCCGATCCGCATTCCTTTCAATTCTTTCAGGTTCATGCACATTCTCCCGGAATAATGGGTGTTCGGATCGATATGGAAATAACCGAGGCGATTATCGGTTTGAAGAGCTCCGGCAGGTACTCCCGCTGAAAATACGGTTCATTATCCGCCGGGGGGGTTCAGGATGTCAAGGAAAATAAGGCCCCGCGCGGGCGGCTAATCCTTGCGGACGGACACCGCGTTGTAGAGCGACTTGTATTCGTGCTCCAGCCGGAAGCCGGGGGCTTTCGCCGGCGCTTCCCCGCCGGAGACCGCGACCTCCCCCTTCATCCCGGCGGCGATGACGGGCAGGTCCTTCCGGGTGTACATCTCTTTGATGAAATCACCCGAGAGCCCCCGCTGGGCGAACACGGAGATCCCTTTCCCACCCGGCTCCACGGCGATCACCGTGGCCGACAGGAGGGGGTAGTTCTCCATGAGGAGACTCATCAGGTGGTTCGCCTGCTCCTCCTCGGAGTATTTCTTCTCCTGCCGCCCGAGGATCTCGTTCTCAATCTGGATGCGGGTTTTGTGCGGGCTCATCGGGTGTCCTGTCCTGGGGAGTTGTGAACTCACGGGAAAAGTCCCATCTATAGATAAAACTAAGCTGTCTGCCGGTCAAGGACTTTTCGCGCCGGAACGAGTGGAACAGGGGGGAACACACCGTGCAGGGCCCCACCGCCTCCACGCGCCCGTGGGAGAGCCCCGCGGCCAGGAGCGCCTCCAGGGTCAGCTGCCGCAGGTCCGCGTGCCATTTCCCTTCCTTTCCCCCCCTCGCCAGGTGGCGCCCCCCCCCGGGACAGCCCCGGAGCAGCGAAGCCACCTCCTCTCCGATTTCGTAGCAGCACCCCGTAGCCGAAGGCCCCGCGGCCGCGACGAGCCCCCCGACGGCGGAACCCCCGAACCGCTCCGCGATGACCCGGACCATCTCCCCGACGACGCCGGCGACCATCCCCCGCCAGCCGGCGTGGACCGCCGCGCACACCGGCAGGTCCGGGTGGGCCAGCAGGAGCGGGACGCAGTCCGCGGTCCGCACGCCCACCCCCGTCCCTGGCGCGGCGGTCCAGAGGGCATCCCCCTCGCGCCATCGGCGCCCCGGGACGTCGCCGTCGGTTTCCGCCATCTCCAGCACGGTCCCCGAGTGCACCTGGCGAAGGGT
>CAYILU010000211.1:0-3039 GCA_964364235.1 uncultured bacterium
TACCGCGCTCGCATTTAAATTGCAGGCAGACCCGTTCGTTGGCCAGCTCACGTTCTTTCGCGTCTATTCAGGCACGGTAGAGGCGGGCTCCTATTTGTATAACTCAACGACCGGTAGCAAAGAGCGCCTCGGCCGCATCGTGCGCCTCCAGGCAAACGAACGCGAAGAAGTGAAGAAGGTGTACGCGGGGGAGATCGGGGTTCCCGGGGGGGAGACGGGGAAGGTCCTGCCGGGGGCGGTTCTGCGTTTCCGCGGGGGGAGATGGATCGTGCGGGGAAGGCTTCTCGTCGAAGGGACGAGCGACCAGCCGGTCCGTATCATCGGAGACGAGGCGTTCGAGGGGATCGACATCCGCGGTGGAAGCGGCTCGGCGATCTCCGGCGCCATTCTCTCGGGCGGCATGCGAGGCGTCCAGCTGACCGGCGCTTCCGCCGTCTTCCGGAAGGTCCGGTGGGAGAAAAACGGGATCGGCCTCGAAGTGGGTCAGTACGCGAAGGCCACGCTGGACAACTGCGCCTTCGATTCCCCGTTCCGGGTCGGGATCCTGGTGAAGCGCGGCGGGGCGGCCGACGTCGCCGGCTGTCGCTTCACCGGGGCGGGAAAAGCGGGGATGTACGTTTACGGCGCCAGGGACGTGAGCGTGAGGGAATGCCGGTTCGAGACGAACGCCGCCGGCCTTACGGTCGCGATGTCCGGCGCGCGCGTGTCGGCCGGGGACTGCCTCTTCCGGGGCAACGGGACCGGGATCCTCGCGGAACGGATGGCGGCGCCGAAGGTGGACGGCTGCGACGTCGAGGGAAACAAGGTCGGGCTGCTGTTTTCCCGACGAGCGGAGGGAACCGTGTCGGGAAGCCGGATCGCGGGGAACGGGGACGGCGTGGTCGTGGAATATTCCTCCTACCCGGTCTTTCGCGGGAACCGGTTCCGGGCGAACCGCGACGCGGCCGTGCGGCTCCGCAACCAGTCCGGCCAGTGGGAGGAGGAGATCGGGGATGCCGGGCGGGATTCCCCGGGAGGGGCCCCGTTCGGAGGCGGACGGGAGGGGCGGATGGACTTCCGCCCCGGTGGCGAGGGCCCGATTCCCGGATGGCCGGCCGAAGCGCCCGGCGCACCCCCCGGGAAGAAAGAGGTTCTCACGGGGACCGTCGACTTCCGGGAAAACGATTGGGGGGAACTTGCCGGTGAGGTTGCGAAAGGCGGGAACGTGGCCGCCATCCATGACGGCCGCGACGAGCCGGAATTCGAATACAAGGGGAAGCGGTACCGGATGGACCGCGTGCTATTGAAATGAGCCGCCTGATCCGGTTTCTCGCCGTTCTGCTCGCCGTGGCGCCATCGCTGTCCTTCGCGGGCGATTTCACCGGCGTGCGGGGACGTGTCGCCCTGAAGGGGGAGGTGGTGCCCGGCGTGACCGTCCTGGCGTTCCGGGATTTCGACGCGGGCCTGTCGAGCGAGCCCGACGCCCGGTCGGGGAAGACAAACGCCGAGGGGATCTATTCCCTGGAGCTGCCGGCCGGCAATTACCACCTCGTCGCCGTCAAGTCCGACAGTCCGTCCCTTGCGGGGCTGCGCGAGGGCGACCTGTTCTGCTTCTACGGGGGGAACCCGGTCCGCGTGGAGCCGGGCAGGGCGACCAACGTCGGCTTCAACATGATCCGCGTGGGGGAGGACCCCGCGCCCGATCCGTCCGCGGGGGTCAGCGGAGCGGTCTACGACGAAAACGGCAAGCCGCTTTCCGGAGGCGCCGTCTACTTCTACGGGAGCCCCTCCGACGGGTTCCGGGGAATCCCGGGATTCTTCGCGAGGGTGGGGGAGGACGGGACCTTCCGGGCCCGGGTCCGGAAGGGGAAATTCTTCGTGATCGCGCGGAAGCGGGGAAGCGGGGACCTGTTCGGGCCCACGGAGATCGGCGACCATTTCGGCTACTACACGCGCAACCCCGTCGTTCTCGCGGAAGGCGGGAACAGGGGGATCCGTATCGACGCGATCCGCCGGCTCGGGATGCTGGAGAAGTTCGAGGGGATTCCCGCGGAGCCTTCGGGGGTCTTCCTGCGGGTACGGATCGAGGATGCGTCCGGGGCCCCGGTGCCCGGCGTGCGGGTCCTCGCCTACCGCACCGAAGAAATGACGGGCCACCCCGCCTCCGTTTCCGGGAGGTCGGGCGGCGACGGCGCCGTGGAGCTTCTGGTCGTTGAGGAAGGAACCTATTTCCTGCTGGCGCGCGAAAAGTTGGGCGGCCCCGCGGAAGGCGAATGGTACGGGAAATACGGCGGGAGCGGCGACCACTCGATCCGGATATCGAAGGATCCGACCGCCCCGTTGCGGATCGTGGTCGAGCGGAAATGACGACGCGCCGGATCTTCCGCCGAACGGGATGGCTTGCCTGCTGCGCGACGGTCGTGTCCCTGCTTGCGGCCTGCGCTTCCTTTCCCAAGGCGGGGAATCGTCCCACCCTTGCCGGACGGGTGACGTTCGAGGGCGCGGCCGTGCCGGCTGCGACCGTGACACTGTACGACCGGTACACGCTGACGGACAGGCATGTCGCGCTGTCCGGCAGGTGCGCCGGGGACGGAGGATTTTCCCTGTCCGTCCCGCCGGGGAGCTATTACGTCGAAGCCGGGGGGACGTTCGAGGGGACGGCGGTGTTCGCCTTTTCAGGGCAGAATCCCGTCATCCTTTCGAAAGGGGAACGCTGGCTGGGGATGAAGGCCGTGGGGATACAGGCGGCGGAGGAGAGCGACGGGCCGGCCGGACGCGGCGCCGTCGTGGAGGGAGAACTACGCTCCGGGGGCGCCCCCGTCGAGGAGGGCTACGTCTATGTTTATTCCTCCCCGGAGGGGCTGTTCAAGGGGATGGGGGTGGCGATGAGCCCGCCCACCGGCCCCGACGGGAAGTTCGCCGTGGAAAACCTGACGGAGTCGTTCTACTACCTCGTTGCGCGTCGTCGCGGCGGCGGAGGGATGACCGGCCCCCTGGAAAAAGGCGACTTGTACGGGTTTTTCCCGGGGAACCCCGTCTACCTGAGGGACGGGAAGGTCA
>CAYILU010000212.1:0-1855 GCA_964364235.1 uncultured bacterium
GATCTCCGCCTGGCCCGCCGTTGCGACCTCGTTGTACTGCGCCTCTATCTTGAGCCCGATCGACTCCATCACCCGCACAATCTCGTCCCGCAGGTCGTGCTGGGAATCGGTGGGAGGGACGGGGAAGTACCCCTCCTTGTGGCGCGGCTTGTAGCCGAGGTTCGGCTTCTCCTCCCGGCCGCTGTTCCAGACACCCTCCTCCGAGTCGATGTAGTAATAGCCGTAGTTGGAGGCGGTGGCGAACCGGATGTCGTCGAAGATGAAGAACTCGGCCTCGGGCCCGAAGAACGCTGTGTCGGCGACGCCGGTGGACTTCAGGTACGCCTCGGCCTTCCGCGCGATGTTGCGCGGGTCGCGGGAATAGTTCTCCTTGGTGATCGGGTCGACGATGTTGCAGATGAGGGACAGCGTAGGCCGGGTGATGAACGGGTCGATCACCGCGGTGCCGGATTCGGGGATAACCAGCATGTCGGACGCGTGGATCGGCTGCCAGCCCCGGATGCTCGAGCCGTCGAAGCCGAACCCCTCTTCGAAGCTGTCCTCCTTCAATTCGTAGACCGGCACGGCGAAGTGCTGCCAGGTGCCGATGAAATCCATGAACTTCAGGTCCACCATCTCGATCTTCCTGGTCTTCGCGAACTCCATCACTTCCTTCGGGGTCATCGGTTCCTCCTTGGGTATTTTCCGGTCCGGTTATCCTCAGATGGCGTCGTGCCCGCGCTCTCCCGTGCGGATCCGCACCACTTCCTCCACGTTGGTGACGAAGATCTTTCCGTCCCCGATGCGGCCCGTGCGCGCCGATTTCTCCACGGTCTCCACCACCTGGGCGACAAGGTTGTCGGGCACGATGATCTCCAGCTTGATCTTGGGGAGGAAATCGACCACGTACTCGGCGCCGCGGTAGAGCTCGGTGTGCCCCTTCTGGCGGCCGAACCCCTTGACCTCGGATACGGTCATCCCGTGGATCCCGATGTCGTTCAGGGATTCCTTGACCTCGTCGAGCTTGAACGGCTTGATGATCGCCTCGATCTTCTTCATGGGCCACCTCCTCGGCAAGGTAAGTATAGCAACGACCGTACCAACGAAGCCCCCGCGGGGGATTTTCGAAGGGCTCCCGCCTGAAAACCCTTGTTGTTTCCGTGGATTCCCCCGCCACGGCGCGTTGCAGACGATGGCGTTCAGCCGGGGGCGGTGGTAGAATGGGTGCCCGATCGTTAATCAGGACATGCCTTTTCTTTGGGCAAAGGAGGGGACCGTGGGTGACGGTCTGCTTGAGGAATACCGGGCGGAAGCGGAGAAGGTATTCGGGGAGAACCTGGTCTCCCTCACCGTCTACGGCAGCCACGCCGCGGGCGAGCCGGGGCCGGGAGCCGAGGTGTCCGTCCTGGTCGTCGTCCGGGAGCTTCGGAAAGAGACGCTTTCCAAATTCCGCAACATCGCGCACCGCTACGCCCGCCGCGGGATCCCCGCACCCCCGATCTTCACCGAGTCCTTCCTGAGGGAGTCGGCCGACGTCTTCCCGCTGGAGTTCCTGGGGATGCGTTCGCTGCGCCGCGTGCTCGCGGGGAAGGACGTCGTGGCGGAGCTTACGATCACCACGGAAAACCTGAGGCACCAGGTGGAATTCGAGCTGAAGGGGAAGCTGCTATCCCTTCGCCGGATATACATGGGGACGTTCGGGAACAAGGAGTTCCTCGGCGTCCTGAAGAACACCGTCGGGCCGGTCGTCTCCGTGGCGCGGGGGCTCCTGCTCCTCTCGGACCGGGAGGCGCCGCACGGCAAGCCGGAAATCATCGAGGAGATCGAGAAGCGGTTCGGCGTCCTGCTGCCCTCCATCAAGGAAGCGCTCGCCGCG
>CAYILU010000212.1:1955-3035 GCA_964364235.1 uncultured bacterium
CCCCCTCGATGCGCAGCAGTACGCGCAGCGGGTCTTCGACCGGTGGAAGGTCGGGAAGAAGGGGAAGGACAACGGCGTGCTGGTCCTCCTGGCGGTCGGCGACCGGAAGATGTGGATCGCCACGGGGTACGGCGTGGAGGGCGTTCTGCCCGACGGCAAGGCCGGGGAGATCCGCGACCGCCTGATGCTCCCGCTGTTCCGCCAGAAGCGATACGGCGAGGGGGTCTACATGGGTGTCGCTTCCATCGGCAACATCCTTTCCGGGGGGAAGATCGCGGCCCCGAAGGCGGCGCGGAAGGGGAAAGGCCTCCCGTTTCCGGTGGAGTTCCTCTTCTTCATCGTTCTCGGCGCATTCTTTGTCCTCCGCTCCATCCTCGCGGGCCCGTTCGGCGCCCACCGCCGGCGCGGGGGCGGGGGGTACTACGGAGGAGGCGGCGGATTCGGGGGGGGCGGCTTCGGAGGCGGCGGGTTCGGAGGATTCGGAGGGGGCTCCTCCGGGGGAGGCGGCGCCGGAGGGGGCTGGTAGCCCCTCTCGTAAATAGCGGTAACGAAACAACAGAGATACCGGAGGAAAACAATGGGCAAGAAAATCCTGATTGTCGTCGCAGCCGTGGTCGCCCTCCTGCTGTTCCAGGGGGTATCCGCCTATAACGGGATCGTCCGGAAGGACGTGGCGGTGAACGAAAAGTGGGGGCAGGTCCAGAACGTGCTCCAGCGCAGGGCCGACCTCATCCCCAACCTCGTGCAGTCGGTGAAGGGGTACGCCGCGCACGAGAAGGAGGTTTTCGAGTACGTCGCGGCGGCCCGCGCGAAGCTGGCGGGGGCAAGGACCCCCGAGGACGCGATGAAGGCCAACGCGGAGGTCTCCTCGGCCCTCTCCCGGCTCCTCGTGGTGGTGGAAAATTACCCGTTGCTGAAGGCCGACCAGACGTTCATCCGCCTGATGGACGAGCTGGCCGGCGCCGAGAACCGGATCGCCGTCGAGCGGATGCGCTACAACGAGGCGGTCGGGGCGTTCAACACCGCGATCCGGGTCTTCCCGAGCAACATCATCGCGGGGATGGCCGGCTTCCGCGGGAA
>CAYILU010000213.1:0-3029 GCA_964364235.1 uncultured bacterium
ATTCCGAGAGCAGCCGGACCTGGGTGGTTTTCCCGGACCCCTCGATCCCCTCAAACGTGACGAACGGCGCCGGGGACATTCCGCCAGAGGGGGACATTCCTGCCTGGGTTTAATCGAGTTTCACGTTGAGGAGTGTCCCCCGCCAGATGACAAGTGTCCCCGCCTACTAGCACTCCGAGAACCCGCACGACCGGCACTTGAGGCACCCCTCCTGCATCTCGACCTGGCTGCCGCAGTCGGGGCACGCCCCGCGTACGATCTCCCGGTCCCCGGCCCGGGGAAGTCCGGCGGCGGCGACGCCCGGGTTCGCCCGGGGGCCGGGAAGCCCCGCGAATGTCCTGTCGACGTTCTCCATGTACCACTCGATGGCCTTGGAGACCGCGTCCGCGCACGACAGGATCTTCCCGCCGTTCCCGCCCCAGGTGGGGAGGTGGCAGGAGATCCCCTTGAGCTGCTTGATGATCTGGTCGGGCTGGACCCCGGAGCGCAAGGCCAGGGACACGAGCCTCCCGATCGCTTCCGACTGGGAGGCGGCGCAGCCGCCGGCCTTCCCCATCTGGTTGAAGATCTCGAAGATCCCCTGCTCGTCGCGGTTGATCGTGACGTAGAGCTTCCCGCAGCTGGTCTTCATCTCCTTCGTCACGCCAAGCAAGGTGTCGGGGCGGGGCCTCGGGGAGGCATGTCCCCGTTCCGCGGGCGCTTCCACGGATGTCGCCTCCGCAGTCTCCCTGCGGTTGACCTCGCCGATGTTCAGCACCTGGTCGTCGCGGCTCCGGTCCCGGTAGACGGTGACGCCCTTGCATCCCAGGCGGTAGGCGAGGACGAAGACCTTCCGGATATCCTCCCGCGTCGCCTCGGCGGGGAAGTTGACGGTCTTCGACACGGCGTTGTCGACGAACTTCTGGAAGGCGGCCTGCATCCGGAGGTGCGCCTCGGGGGAGATGTCGTGCGCCGTCACAAAGACCCTTCGGACCTCCTCGGGGATGCCTTCCACGTGGTGCAGCGAGCCCGCCCGGGAGATCTCCCTCATCTTCTCGACCGAGTAGAGGCCCCGGCGCCGCATCTCCGCCTCGAAGAGCGGGTGCGCCTCCACCAGGTGATCGTTGTCCATCACGTTCCGGATGAACGAGAGGGCGAAGACCGGCTCGATCCCGCTGCTGCAGCCGGCGATGATGCTGATGGTCCCCGTGGGCGCGATCGTCGTCGTCGTGGCGTTGCGCCGCGGGACGTTCTCCTTCTCGGGGAAGACGCTGACCCCGTAGTTCGGGAACGGGCCCCGCTCGCGGGCCAGGAAGCAGGAGGCCGAGACCGACTCCTCCTGGATGAAGTTCATGATCTCCTGCCCGACGGCGAGCGCCTCGTCCGAGTCGTAGGGGATCCCGAGCCGGATCAGCATGTCGGCGAACCCCATCACGCCGAGCCCGATCTTCCGGTTCCCCATCGTCATCCGGCGGATCTCGTTCAGCGGGTAGTTGTTCATGTCGATGACGTCGTCCAGGAAGCGGACGGACGTGTGGACCACGGCCTTGAGCTTCTCGTAGTCGATCCTCGTGCCGCCGTTCTCCCCCGAGATCATGTTGGCGAGGTTGATGGAGCCTAAATTGCAGCTTTCATACGGCAAAAGCGGCTGCTCTCCGCACTGCAGAACGTTGACATAGTGGCGGCAGGCGTTGCCTTCGATTTCATCAGGGAAATGGCCGATATAGAAATTGTGGAAGTCGTCGACCGTCCCGTTGTAGACATCCTCCGCGCCGTCGGGCACGACGGCGACCACCCGGTGGTTGTATGTCTGGGCAGCCCCTTTCAGCGCCTCGTACGTGGAGAATCCGAACTCCGTTCCGAGCCGCTTCGAGATCCCTTCCGCGGCGCAGCGCTCCTCCCACTCCTTCTTGAGCGGAATCCGGCCCTTCTCGAATTTCATGTCGATGAAGGATCGGATCTGTCGCCGTCTCGTTTCCTCCGACTTGACGGCGTAGGCGCCCCGAACGCCTTCGGCGATCTTTCTGCGGATGCCGGAATGACCGTTGTGCCAGGACAGGTAACACGACCTCGTGCAGAACGACTGCTCGCGCCGTCTCCATTCGACGGCGAATGCGGCGCCGCAGCGCTCGCACGTCCGCTCGACCATGACGGTGTTGTCATCGAGGAAGCAGCGGAGATCGGTCGCAGCCTGGCAATCCTCGATCTTCCTTAGCGCCTGCCCGTAGATCGCTTCCATGAACGCGTCCCGTTTCCCGTCCATGGCCGTTTTCACGGCCGCGCCATGCCTGGCGCGGAAGGTCTTGTCCAAGAAACGGAGCGTCGTCGCGGAACCGATTCGCGCCTTCGTTTTCTCGCCGCGCTTCGCGCCGACATGGTGTTTCAGACGCAATTCTTTCTGCTTGGCGGGATCGTTCATCCAATTCTTTTCGGGGAACCGCCGCATCGGGTTCTTTTCCCCTTCGCGGTCCTTCGAATGGTGCCTGTCGTGCTCTTCCTTCGTCATGACGGCGAGGTTGGCCGGGTCGTTGTTGAGGCCATCGTAGTCGCGGTGGTGCACGACGTGACGGTGCCAGTCGAGACCCTTGCCGGTCTGGCGGCGGAAATGGAAGTTGGCTACGAGCCGATGCTCGAGTTCCCATTTCGGCCGGCCGGTCGTGGAAACCCAGCAGTAGGGTTGAGAGCTGCCGCTGGAGTGCGGTAAGAGTTTTTCGAACGAGGAGGTTCGGCGGGTCATGATGCCGAGGCTGTCGCCGTGCACCAGGTCCTTGGTTTCCTTGACGCTGCCGTCGGAGAGGACGAACCGATGGTTCTCAGTGACTCGCAGGGAATTGCCGTCGTCCAGCAAGATTTTGAGGATTGGCTTCCCGCGGCCGGTGACCCTCGGGTTCCGCATCATCCGCACCGTCGGCCTGCCCCTGTCGTTGCGGCAGAAGACGGGCACGTCCTTCCCTTCCTCGGCGAGCTGCCGGATGGGTACGCCTCCGCGCCCATCGGCCACGCCGACGATCGTCTCGGGCAAGATCGAAGGGCGGCTGTCGGGAAACCAT
>CAYILU010000214.1:0-3012 GCA_964364235.1 uncultured bacterium
TTCTGGCAGGAGGGGCAGGTGGCCTGCAGGGAATGGCCGCAGGCCTGGCACATGACGAACCCGGGGCCCAACGCGGCGTTGCACTCGGGGCATGTCGTCCCGAAGTCCTCCTCGGTCTCCACCACGCGGTACAGTTCGTCCAGGGTCGTGACGCCGGCCTTCACCTTGTCCAGCGCCGCCCGGGCCAGGGTCACCATTCCGCCGGCGATCGCCGTCTGACGGATGTCGGTCTCGGAAGCGTCCGAGGTCACCATGTCGCGGATCTGCTGGGTGAACGGCAGGATTTCGAAGAGGCCGGTGCGCCCCCGGTACCCCGTCCCGTCGCACGCCTGGCACCCTTCCCCGCGGTAGAAGACCCCATCCCCCCTTTTCCGGCCGGACCCGATCTTGGAGAGGTCGTATTCCGAGGGCTCGTGCCTGACGCGGCACTTCTGGCAGATGACGCGGACCAGCCGCTGCGCCACGACGCCGTTCACCGTCGAGGCGATGAGGTAGGAGGGGACCCCGAGGTTCCGCATCCGGGTGATCGTGGCGGTCGAGCTGTTGGTGTGCATGGTGGAAAAGACCTGGTGGCCCGTCAGCGCCGCCTGCATCGCGATCGTGGTCGTCTCCAGGTCGCGCATCTCCCCGAGCATGATGACGTCCGGGTCCTGGCGAAGCATCGCCCGCAGGGTCGACGCGAACGTCATCCCGATCTTGTCCTGGATCGCCACCTGGTTCACGCCGGCAAGCTCGTACTCGATCGGGTCCTCGACCGTCGTGATGTTCCGCTCGACGCTCCTTACCCGGTGGAGGATGCTGTAGAGCGTGGTCGTCTTCCCGGAGCCGGTGGGGCCGGTCACGAGGACGATCCCCTGCGGCCTACGGATGAGCAACTCCATCTGGCGGAGGGCTTCCGGCGGCATCCCCATCACGTCCAGCGGGACGTGGGAATTCGCGGAATCGAGGATCCGGATGACGACCTTCTCCCCGAAGGAGGCGGGCATCGTCGACACGCGGAGGTCGAGAGTCTTCGTTCCCACGCGCACGCCGATCCTGCCGTCTTGCGGGAGGCGCTTCTCCGCGATGTCCATCTTGGCCATGATCTTGATCCGCGAGATGACCGCCCCCTGCACCCACTTCGGGAGCTCGAGCGTTTTCTTGAGGATGCCGTCGACCCGGTCCCGGATCAGGAGGTTGGTCTTCATCGGCTCGACGTGGATGTCGGAGGCGCCCTGCTCGACCGCCTCGGCGACGATCAGGTTCACCATCCGGATGATGGGGGCCGCCTCGCTCTTCTTGCGGAGGTCGTCCGTGTCCCGGCCGTCTCCCTCCTTCCGGTCCTGGACGACCTCGACGGACCGCTCCTCCGCGATGTCCTTGACGATGGTGTTCAGGGAGGAGCCGAGGTGGTAGTGCTGGTCGATTCCCCACAGGATGTCGGTGCGGGTCGCGATGGCCGGCTTGATGGTGTAGCCGGAGGCGAACCGGACGTCCTCGAACGCCTCGAAGCTCAAGGGGTCCGCCATGGCGATGTGGAGGTCCTTCTGCTCCAGCGAGATCGGCAGGATGAGGTGCTTCCGCGCGACCTTTTCGGAGATCAGCTCGATCGCGTGGGGCTCCACGGGAGTCTCCTTCAACTCGACGAACGGAATGCCGAGCTGGATGGAAAGCGCCTGGGCGATCTCTTCCTCGGTGGCCATCCCGAGGGTGACGATCACCTCCCCCAGCTTGCCGCGCTTGGACCGTTGCTCCGTGAGCGCCCTCGTGAGGTTCTCCTCGGTGAGCAGGCCCGTCTCCACGAGAAGCTCCCCAAGCCGCTTTTTCGCCATAAAGGTGACCTCTCCTCCACGTCCAACCCGGGCATTTTACCAAATTAAATTATCGGTATCCCGAATATTTATCGGCGAAACTCCGTCCCGGGCCGGGCATCGAAAAGGAAGAGAGGAGGTAGGATCCATGCGGAACGAAGGACGGAACATGAAGTGCCCCCGGTGCAACGGGGCGATGGTCTACGAGCGTTTCCAGGACATGCTCCAGTTGTTCTACGCCTGGCGATGCCTGAACTGCGGGGACATCGTGGACCCCGTCGTGGCCCGGAATCGCGGCACGGACAAGAAGCTCAAGAAGAGGGCGGTGGGCTGAAAGTTGAAAACAATTGATTTTACAGTACTTTACCGCGCGTTGACACCGTCCTGTCTTGTGTGTTACGGTACCCCTTACCTTTCGGCTGTGGGAGGCAAGGAGGCTGGTGCGCGAACGTCACATGTTCTCTTTCCGGATCGGCTACGGGGAGAAGGCGAGGGAGATCCGGATCGGGCGTACCGGCCTGATGGCCGCTGCGGCCACGTGTGCCCTCCTGTTCTTCGCCCTGACGCAATTCCTGTATGACTATCGGGAGAACCTCTCGAAACTCAGTGACTTGCGCGCGCTCCGCCAGCGCGTGAGCGAGCAGAACCTGACACTCTACAACCTGCACTCGAAGTTCGAGAACCTGGAAACCGAGGTGGAGCGGCTGCGGGCCCTTGACGCGCGCGTGAGGTCCCTGGTCCGGATCAACGAGTCGATGGGGCCGGGCCTGGCCGGGAGGAAGACCCGCCAGACCGGGCTCGGTGGGCTGGAGACCCAGGAGACCGCGGCGCAGGCCCGTCTCGACCGCCTGCTCGACCTGAGGTTCGAGCAGTTGAGGAAGGATGTCCTCGTGGACGTCAAGGACCTCGAGGTGATCTGCGAGGAGCTCGACGGCCGCAGGATCGTGCTGGAAAGCGCCCCCGCCATCTGGCCGGTGCGCGGCATCCTGTCGTCCGGCTTCGGCGTCAGGATCTCTCCCTTTACCGACACCAAGGTGTTCCACCACGGGCTGGACATCATCGCGAGGCCGGGCGCACCGGTGATGGCGGCGTCCGGGGGGGTCGTGGTGCGGAGCGGCTACGAGTCCCTTTTCGGCAACATCGTCGTCCTTGACCACGGGTACGGGTACAGGACGCTTTACGCCCACCTGGGGGAGCGCGCCGTGGCCACCGGGGATGTCGT
>CAYILU010000215.1:0-2989 GCA_964364235.1 uncultured bacterium
GCTCCCTCCCCAGCTCCCGCACCTCGTCCTTGAACAGCTCCCGCAGCGGCTCGATGAGATTCAGCCGCATCTTCTCCGGCAGCCCCCCCACGTTGTGGTGGCTCTTGATGACCGCGGACGGCCCCTTGAAGGATACGCTCTCGATGACGTCGGGGTAGAGGGTCCCCTGCCCCAGGAAGCCGACCCCTCCGGCGATATTTTTCGACGCCTCCTCGAACACGCGGACAAACTCCTCGCCGATTATCTTCCGTTTTTTCTCGGGGTCCGAGACGTCTTCCAGCGCCGCCAGGAACCGCTCCGAGGCGTCCACGTACTCGAGGTGAAGCCCGATGCCGCGGCTGAACGTCTCGACGACCTCTTCCGCCTCGCCTTTCCGCAGCAGCCCGTTGTTCACGAAGATGCACGTGAGCCGGTCGCCGAGCGCCCGGTGCATGAGAACGGCGGCAACGGAGGAGTCGACGCCGCCGGACAGCCCGAGGACGACATTCCCGGTCCCGACCTTCTCGCGGATTTTGCGGACGCTGGTCTCGACGAAGGAATGCATCGTCCACGTCGGGGAAAGGCCGCAGACGCGGAAGAGGAAGTTCGACAGGATCTCCTTCCCCTTCGGGGTGTGGGCGACCTCGGGGTGGAACTGGACGCCGTAGACGGTCTTCCCGGTGTTGCTCATCGCCGCCACCGGCGAGCCCGGGGATCGCGCGATGGACGCGAACCCCTTCGGCAGCTCCTCGATCCGGTCGCCGTGGCTCATCCAGACCTGGATCGTCATGTGGTGGCGGAGTTCCTCGATCCCCAGGAACAGCGGGTCGCCCCACTCCCCGTGGAGGTTCGCGATCCCGTATTCCCGGTCGGCCGACTTCGCGACCTTCCCCCCCAGGAGAGACGCGATCAGCTGCATCCCGTAGCAGATCCCCAGAACCGGAACCCCGAGGTCGAGGACCTCGGCGGGGACCCTCGGTGCGTCCTCGTCGTACACGCTCGCGGGGCCCCCGGAAAAAATGATCCCGGACGGTGAAAACTCCTTGATGAACGGGATGCCCACGTTGTAGGGGTGGATCTCGCTGTATACCTTGAGCTCCCGGACCCGCCGGGCGATCAGCATCGTGTACTGCGACCCGAAGTCGAGGATGAGTATTTTCCCTTCCAATCCCCTACTCCACCCGGTAGTTCGGCGCTTCCTTGGTGATGATCACGTCGTGGACGTGGCTCTCCCTCAGGCCCGCGGAGGTGATTTTCATGAAGACGGCCCGTTCCTTCAGTTCCGCGATGTTCCGCGCGCCCACGTACCCCATCCCCGCCTTCAAACCCCCCACGAGCTGGAAGACCACGGCCGCCGTCGGCCCGCGGTACGGGACCCGGCCCTCGATCCCTTCCGGGACGAGCTTGCTCTCCGCCTCCACGTGGGACTGGAAGTACCGGTCCCTGCTCCCGTGTCTCATCGCCTCGAGCGACCCCATGCCCCGGTACACCTTGTAGGAGCGGCCCTGGTAGAGGACGATCTCCCCGGGGCTCTCGTCGGTCCCGGCGAAAAGCCCGCCGATCATCACCGCGGAGGCCCCCGCGGCCATCGCCTTGGTGATGTCGCCGGAATACTTGACCCCCCCGTCCGCGATCAGAGGGATCCCTTTCTTGTCCGCCGCCGCCGCGCACTTCATGATGGCCGTCACCTGCGGTACGCCGACCCCGGCGATGACGCGGGTCGTGCAGATGGACCCCGGCCCCACCCCGACCTTCACGCAGTTGACGCCGGCCTTGATCAGCATCTCCGTGCCCTCACCGGTGGCCACGTTCCCGGCGATCATCTGCACGCCGGGGAAATTCTTCCGGATCGAGTGGACGGTTTCGATCACGTCCTTTGAGTGCCCGTGCGCCGTGTCGACGCAGAGGATGTCCGCCCCCGCCTTCAGGAGCTTGTCGACCCGCTCCTCCCAGCCCGGGCCCACGCCCAGGGCGGCCCCCACCCTCAGCCTCCCCTTCCCGTCCTTGCAGGCGAAGGGGTACTTCTTGATTTTGAGGATGTCCTTGATCGTTATGAGACCGCGGAGGTTGTTCTTCCCGTCCACCACGAGCAGCTTCTCGATCCGGTTCTTGTGGAGGATCTCCTTGGCCTGCTCCAGCGTGGTCCCCACCGGCACGGTCACCAGGTCGTCCTTGGTCATTACATTGGAGATAGGCTGCTCGAAATTCGTCTCGAACCGCAAGTCCCGGTTCGTGAGGATCCCCACGAGCTTCCCGTTCCGCGTGACCGGCAGGCCGGAGATCCGGTATTTCCCCATCACCTCGAGCGCCTCGTGGACCTTCTGGTCGGGGTCCACCGTGATGGGGTCGATGATCATCCCGCTCTCGGACTTCTTCACCCGGTCGACCTCGACCGCCTGCTCGTCCGGGGTGTTGTTCCGGTGGATGAACCCGATCCCTCCTTCCCGCGCGACGGCGATCGCGGTTTCGGCCTCCGTGACGGTGTCCATCGCGGCGCTCAGGATGGGAATCGAAAGCCGGATCTCCGGCGTCAGGGAGACGGACACGTCCGCATCCTTCGGAAGGACGTTCGATTCCCCCGGGAGCAGGAGAACGTCGTCGAACGTCAACCCCTCCTCCAATTCCTTGCTTTCGATGTTCCCGATCCCGACGCTCATCCTCGCTCTCCTTTTCCGTTCCGTATCCCCGGAAGGATCCCTTCCAGGAGCCCCGCGTCGCTCACCACCAGTCGCCCGATCCCGAATCGCTCCATCGCCGCCACCGCCTGGCAGGCGCCAGGAACTATGTACCGCTCCCTGCCCTTTTCCATTCCCGGGAGGCGGAGCCGCTCCCTCTCCGTCAGCCGCGACAGCCGCTCCTCCCAGTGCCGCAGCCTCGCCAGGGACATCGTGTGGCCGTCGATCTTCCCTGGATCGTATTCCGTCATCTTCCGGTCCAGCGCCGCCAGCGTGGTGAAGGTGCCGGCCGTTCCGACCATCCGCCGGAACCGGCGTTTCGACCAGGACACGGT
>CAYILU010000216.1:0-2923 GCA_964364235.1 uncultured bacterium
ACCGTAAAAATGTCTATGAGGACGTAACGGGTCGGATCGAATAGACCAACACGCTCCACCGTACCGAACCTCGAAAACTCCTCTTTCAGCGAATCCTCCGTTCGATGGGAAAAACCCGTCGACCCCTCTATATCCAGGTATTCCATTGGTCCTCCCGGAACATCAGGCATACCAATCGGCCCTCGTCAACGGAAGTCCGCTGGACCCCCGGTCGGGCTTGACCAGAAGCGCCTGGTAGACGTTGTTCCGGCCCACCTGGAACCTGTGCGCCGCGCCTGCCATGTACAGCCGCCAGATGCGGTAGGCCATCTCGCCGGCGGCACGGCAGGCCTCCTCGCGTCGAGCCTCCAGACGCCGCACCCACTGACGCAATGTGAGCACATAATGCTCCCGCAGGCTCTCCACGTCCCTCACTTCGAATCCGCTCGATTCTGCGATTCGCAGCGTGACGCCGAGCGGGACAAGATCGCCGTCCGGAAATACGTAGTAATCGGAAAACGACGGCCCGGGGACCGGGGGAAAGGCGGGATTGCAAGCGATGCCGTGGTTCAGGAAGACTCCGCCCGGACGGAGCAGGCGGAAGGCCCGGCCGAAATAGTCCGGCAGCCGGGATTCCCCCACGTGCTCGAACATCCCCACGCTGACCAGCTTGTCGAAGGCCCCCCACTCGTCCATGTCGCGGTAGTCGCGAACCTCGACACGGCATCTGTCCGCAGCGCCCGCCTGGAGGATCCGCTCGTTCGCAAGCTCCGCCTGGGGCCGGCTCAAGGTGATGCCCAGCCCCTTCGCTCCGTACTGGAGCGCGGCATGGAGGACAAGCCCGCCCCAGCCGCAGCCGACGTCCAATAGTCGCTCGCCTCCGCGCAGCCGCAGTTTGCGGCATAGGTAGTCGAGCTTCCGCTCCTGGGCGGCATCCAGGTCTTCCCCGGGCGACGCGAAATAGGCGCAGGAGTAGACCATGCGGGTATCCAGCCAAAGGGCATAGAAGCCGTTGGATACATCATAGTGGTAGGTGACCGCCTGCCGGTCCCGCGTAGGGGAATGACGGAGGCCCCGCAGCCGTTCCAACGGACGGAGGGGGCGCGGTCGGTCCGCGGTCGGCAACGCGAGCAGCTGCCGGGCATACCGCAGGGACTTCCCCGGCCCCGGATGCAGATGAACCAGATGGTCCGCCAGCGCAAAGGCGCTTCCGATGTCCCCCTCGAGATCGAAGTCGTCGACCAGGTAGGCTTCCCCCAGGGAGAGTTCGCTGGGGGACCAGAACATCGAACGCAATGCGCCGGCGTGTTTCAGGACCAGGGTGAAACGCCTGGGCTGCCCCGCCTCCTCCTCCCAGGTGCTGCCGTCCCATAGCCGGACGGCGAAGTCGCGCGGATGGAGGTCTCCCAGCAGGTCTTGAAGAGCAGAGAGGTATTTTTGCAAGATCCGATCAGGGGTTTTTTCGAGCAGCTCCATCCCGTTCGCCTCCTTGTTCGCTTCCCGTTCCCAGATGCGGCCCTGTGCTGGACAGGGCGGCGCCCGCCGCGTGCGCACGGTTCACCCAGAGCTCCCACTCCCGTCCGAACATCCGCCTCGCGGAGGCCCACAGGATGCCCCGCGTCTCCCGGGACCGGAGCCTGACCGTCCGCAGGGACTCGTAGAGGAGCAAGGTCTTCTCCGCGCACCGTTGGATCGAGAAGCGTTGCGCGGTCTCCCGCGCCGCTTCCCTCATCGCGTTTCGATCGACGGTGGACAACCCGGCTACACGAGAGAGGGCATCCGAGAACGAAGTGGCACGCAGCTCGGGAAGGAGGAAGCCATTCCGACCGTTGATGACCACCTCGCGAACCCCCGGGGCGTCCACCGCGACGACCGGGACCTCGGCGGCCATCGCTTCCGTGAGGACCAACCCCTGCGTCTCGCTCTGCGACGCAAACGCGAACACGTCCATCGCGTGATACGCATCGGCCAGGTCTTTCCCCCGGAGGATACCGGCGAAGTGAAGGCGGCCGGTCATGCCGCGCTTCTCGAACCGCTCCAGGACTTCTCTTTCCGACGGCCCCACGCCCGCGATCAGGAACCGGGCGCACCCGTCGGCCGCGAGAAACGCGGTGACAGCCTCGACAAGGAATCCGAGGTTCTTTTCCGGGGAGAGCCTGCCGATGTGCCCGACCACGAAGGCTCCTTCCGGGATTCCCATCGATGCGCGAAATCCCGTTCTGTCCCCCGAACGAAAACGTTCGATGTCGACTCCGGTGGGAATCACATCGATCGGCGTCTCCACGCCGCGCTCCTTGAGGATCTTCGCCGTGCTCCCGCTCGGTGCGATGACACGGTCACAGAGATTGGCATATCCCGTGGAGAGCTCGACGACGAACCGCTGCAGCTTGGGTGAGTCCCCCGGAACGTAGTGGGTGAATTTCTCGTACATGGTGTGATGGGTGAAGACAAGGGGCGCGTCCCGCAATGCGGAGATGCGGAGCGCCGTGTCGCCAAGCAAGTAGGGATGGTGGGAATGGACGATGTCCGGGCGGAACTCCTCCAGAGCAGAGAAAAGGAATCCGGGAACCGGCAGGCTAAGGGAGAAGTCGCTCCCGTTGAACTTCTCGATGGCCGGGACCCGAACCACGTCCGTTTCGTTCCCGAGGGCCCCGGGGAACGCCGGGGCAACCACCATCACGCGATGGCCAAGACGACGAAACTCCTTCGTAAAGGATTCGACCGACCGCGCGACTCCCCCGACGAAAGGAGCGTATGTATTCGTCACCATCAGGAGATTCATCCGGGGACCCCCCTGGGTCCAGGCAACCATTCTCCGAAAATATCCCGGATCTTCCCACCAATGAACGAGGCATTCCAGTGACGTGATGTACACTCTGATTTTACACTGTTTTCCCCGTCGGAAATTCAACTTTTGAGTTCAGGAGGGGGCCACACAGGGCCT
>CAYILU010000217.1:0-2917 GCA_964364235.1 uncultured bacterium
TGGCGTCCCCAGCCGGATTCGAACCGGCGTCGCCGCCGTGAAAGGGCGGTGTCCTTGGCCGGACTAGACGATGGGGACGCGCGTATGTGAACTGGTGAGCCCAGCAGGGATCGAACCTGCGACCCTCTGATTAAAAGTCAGATGCTCTACCAACTGAGCTATGGGCTCCCCGTAAACATATTATTTTGGGGGCGGGTAGCCCGAAGTGTCAAGCCCGGAACGGGTTCCTGCGCATGATCGTCTGGTTGCGCTCGGCCCCCACGGAGACCAGGGAAATCTCGACCCCGGCCACATCCTCGATGAGGCGCACGTACTTCTGTGCGGGTTTCGGCAGATCCCCGAACTCCTTCGCCGTGGAGATGTCCTCCTTCCACCCCTCCGCCTGCTCGTACACGGGCCTGGCCTCCTCGAATTCGGCGAGCGAGAGGGGCACCTCGTGCCGCCGCACGCCCCCGATCTCGTAGGCGACGCAGATCTTGATCCGCGGCAGCCCCGAGAGGACGTCGAGCTTGGTGAGCGCCACCCCCGACAGGCCGTTCAGCCGGTTGGCGTACCGGACCACGGGAGCGTCGAACCACCCGCACCGGCGGGGACGGCCCGTCGTCGAGCCGTACTCGTTCCCGCGGTCCCGGATCAGCTGCCCTTCCTCGTCGAAGAGCTCCGTGGGGAAAGGGCCCCCACCGACCCGGGTGGCGTACGCTTTCGACACACCGACGACGCCGCCGATCTTCGTCGGGGGTACGCCGGACCCCGTGCACGCCCCCCCGGCCGTGGTGTTGGACGAGGTGAAGAAGGGGTAGGTCCCGTGGTCCATGTCGAGCAGGGTCCCCTGCGCCCCCTCGAAGAGCACTTTCGCGCCCCGTTTTAACTCCTCGTTGAGGAAAGCGGATGTGTCCATGAGATGGGGCTTGAGACGCTCCCCGTATTCCAGATATTCGTCGAGGGTCGCCTGGAAGGGGACTTCCCCGGCGCCATAATAGTTTTTCAGGAGGAAATTTTTCAGTTCGAGACTGGCCTTGAGCTTCTCCGCGAAGGTTTCCGGCTGGATCAGCTCGCACGCCCGGATGCCCGTCCGGGCGATCTTGTCCTCGTAGCAGGGCCCGATCCCGCGCGCGGTGGTACCGATCTTCCGGCTCCCGAGCTTCTCCTCGCGTGCGCGGTCCAGCACGATGTGGTACGGCATGATGATGTTCGCGAGGAGCCCGACCTTGAGCTGCCCGTCGTCCTTCAGGTAGCCCCGCTCCTTGAGGCGGCCGATCTCGCCGAGAAGGACCTTGGGGTCCACGACCACCCCGTTGGCGATCACGCACTTCTTCCCCGGGTGCAGGATCCCGGAGGGGATCAGGTGGAAGATGAACTTCTCCCCCTTGACGACCAGGGTGTGCCCGGCGTTGTTCCCGCCTGTGGACCGCACGACGGTGTCGGCGAACTCCGAGTAGATGTCGACGATCTTCCCCTTACCCTCGTCGCCCCACTGGGCGCCGACGACGATGATGCTCTTCAAAAGGTCGCCTCTTTCCTAGAACGTCAGATATTTTGCGGCGGTGATGTTCGGGAGCTTGCTCAGCTGCTTGAGAACCGGCTCCGGAACGGCGGTGTCGACGCTGATCAGCGAGACGGCGGTCCCGCCGACCTCCTTGCGGCCCAGCTGCAGCCCGGCGATGTTGATCCCTTTCTCCCCGAGGAACGTCCCGACCCGGCCGACGACGCCGGGGACGTCCTGGTTCTGCAGCATCAGGATCCCGCCCGAGAGCTCCGCCTCGATCGGGAAAAGGTCGATCTTCACGACGCGAGGGGTTCTGCCGTAGACGGTCCCCGACACCGAGGACTCCCCCTTTTCCGTCACGACCACGACGCGGACGAGGCTCGTATAGTCCTCGGAGCGGGCGACCCTGGTCTCCGTGACCTTGACGCCGCGCTCCTCGGCCACCATCCGGGCGTTCACGAGGTTCACTTCCTCGGTCTGGTACTGGAGGAGCCCCTTCAGGATCGAGATGGTCACCGGGGCGGTGGCGAGCTTCCCGACCTCCCCGACGTACTCCACCTTCAGCTCCTTGAGCGGCGAATCGAGCATCTGGCCGTGGAAGGCGCCCAGCTTCTCGCCGAGATCCAGGTAAGGCTTGAGGATCGGCAGAAGCTCCCCGGACACCGACGGGAAGTTGACCGAATTCCGGATCGTCCCTTTTTTGAGGAAATCGCAGATCTGCTCCGCGATGAGCACGGCCACCTTCTCCTGGGCCTCCGTGGTGGAGGCGCCCAGATGGGGCGTGAGGATCACGTTGGGGTGCCTGAAATGCGGCGTGTCGGGCGGCGGGGGCTCCACCGGGAAGACGTCGAGCGCGGCCCCCTTGACCTTTCCGGACTCCAGGGCCGCCTGTAGGTCGGCCTCGTTGATCAGCGCCCCGCGGGCGCAATTGATGATGAAGACCCCCTTCTTCATCTTCTCGAGGGAGGCGGCGTTCACCATGTTCTTGGTCTCGGGGGTAAGAGGCGTGTGGAAGGTGATGAAGTCGGATCTCCGGTAGAGCTCGTCCAGCGTGACGAACTCCACGCCCAGCCTCGCCATGTCCTCCTTCGACACGTAGGGGTCGTATCCCAGGACCACCATCTTCAGGCCGAGGCCCCGCTCCGCGACGACTTTCCCGATGGCGCCCATCCCGACGACGCCTAAAACCTTGTCGGTGATCTCCGTCCCCATGAACTTGTTCTTCTCCCACTTCCCTTCCTTCATCGAGGCGGTCGCCTGCGGGACCTGGCGGGCAAGAGCCAGAAGCATCGCAACGGCGTGCTCGCCCGTGGTCACGGTGTTGCCGCCGGGGGTGTTCATCACCACCACGCCTTTCTTGGTGGCGGCCACCTTGTCGATGTTGTCCGTGCCGCTCCCCGCCCGGCCGATCACCTTCATCCGGCTGACCTT
>CAYILU010000218.1:0-2907 GCA_964364235.1 uncultured bacterium
AACTGGCTGGTGTACCAGCTGACCGGCTCCGCGCGTGACCTGGGGCTCGTGAGCTTCGTCGGCGCCATCCCGCTCGTGCCGCTCACACTCTACGCCGGGGCCATCGCCGACCGGTTCTCGAAGCGCCGGATCATCTTCCTCATGCAGGGGACGATGATGGTCCTCGCGTTCGTCCTGGCCGCCCTGTGCCTTGCCGGCGTCGTGCAGGTGTGGCACGTGCTCCTGCTGGCGTTCCTGCTTGGGGCGGCGCAGGCGCTCGACACGCCGGCGAGACAGGCGTTCGTCGTCGAACTGGTGGGGAAGGAGGACCTGGCCAACGCGATCGCGCTCAACTCCGGCATCTTCCACGGGGCACGGGTGATCGGTCCGGCGGTGGCGGGGATCCTCGTCGCGGTCGCCGGGGTCTCCGGCGCCTTCTTCCTGAACGGGGTGAGTTTCCTGGCGGTGCTCGGCGCGCTCTTCCTGATGGATGCCGCCCTAATCCGCCGCACCGGCGGTGCGGGGAATGGCCAGGTGGACCTGTTGGGGGGGATCCGGTACCTCGGGATCAAGCGGGCGCCGAAGGCGATCGTCCTCCTCATCTCCCTCTCTGCACTGCTGGCGATGCCGTACCACGTCCTGGTCCCCATCGTCGCCAAGGAGACCCTCGGTGGAGGGGCGGGCACCTACGGGGTCCTGATGTCGGCGGCGGGAGTAGGGGCGCTCCTCGGCTCCCTGTACGCGGCGTCCGGCTGGGCCGTCCGGCGGAAAGGCACGGCGCTGACCGCCGGGAGCCTGTCGTTCCCCCTGCTGCTCCTCGCGTTTTCGTTTTCCCGAAGCTACGCGCTTTCCGTGGCCCTGCTCACCGCCATCGGCTTTTTCTTCGTGCTCCAGAACGCGCCGGCGAACTCCCTGCTCCAGTCGATCGTTCCCGACCACCTCCGCGGGAGGGTGATGGCGATCTACGTTTCCCTGTTCCTGGGCCTTTTGCGGGTGGGCAGTCTTCTCATCGGCCTTCTCGCGGCCGCTACCTCCGTGACATTTGCCCTCGCGGCGTCGGCGGCAGCAAGCCTCGTGGCGAGCCTCGGGGTCTACGCGAAATTCCCGGAACTGCGGCGGATGGACTGAGAAAGGAATCGCATGATGAAGCGCTTTCGATCCGGATCCGCTCTCCTGCTCGCCGCGCTGCTGTGGGCGACCGCCGCGCACGCCTGGTCTTTCGGGGTATGCGGGGACAGCCGGGACGACAAGAACGGGATCTTTCCCGGGATCCTTGCGGCGGTCCGCGATTCCGACATGGAGTTCCTCCTGCACACGGGGGACCTCGAGCGTCCGGGCGGGAAAAAATCGTGGGAAGCGTTCAAGGCGAAGACGGCGGGCTTCGGGAAACCGCTGTACGTCGGGATCGGGAACCACGAGATCCAGGGGGGGACCCGCGAGGAGTTCGCGCGCTTCTTCGGCCTGCGCTCCACTTCCTACGGGTTCACCCACAGGGACACGCATTTCATCATCATCGACAATGCCGGAGGAAGCCTGCCCGATGATGTGCTGGGCTGGGCAGACCGCGAGCTTGCCGCGCATCCCAAGGGGAAGAACGGGATCGCCCGCATCGCCGTCGCGATGCACATCCCGCCCCAGACCGACGGGATCTTCCCCCACGGCACAAAGGGCGGCTATGGCGATCAGAGCGTCAGGCTCCTCAAGATCCTCCTGCGGCACAAGGTGGACCTGATCCTTTGCGGCCACGAGCACATGCACATGGTCGAGGACTGGAACGGGATCAAGGTGATCGTCTCCGGCGGCGCCGGAGCCCCCTTGGTCCCCTTCCAGAAATACGGCTTCTACCGGGTGAACATGACGGGCAAGGGGATCCGCGAGAAATTCATCCGGGTGAAACCGGCACCGTCCCCCGCGAGATAGCCTGTGCGTTCTCCTGCGCTCCTGGCGATCCTGCTCCTGGCCGCACTCCTCCTGCCCATCCCGGCGCTTGCCAACGAACTCTCAGCTCTCGCGGGAGCGGCGGAAGGCCTCGATACAGAGGATGCCTCCTACGCATGGCAGGCCGCGTTTCGGTACAACTTTCTCCACAACTTCGCCGCCTCCCTCTCCTGGATCAACGAGGGGCACCTGAAAGATCACCACCGGGACGGACTTGCAGCGCAGGCCTGGGGTCGTGTCCCGCTCCTGGAAAACCGCGTATCCATCGGGATCGGCGGGGGCATTTACCATTCCTTCGACACGCGGTTTTTCCCGGAAGGCAATTTCGAGAACGTCCATGGCTGGGCCCCGATCTACAGCCTCACCGCGACGTACTATACCGCCAGGCCCTGGTTCGCCCAGGTCGCATTCAACCACATCCGCCCCCCGGGCGACTTCAATACGAACACTTACCTGGCCGGTGTCGGGTACCGGCTGTGGAAAGAGGCCGAACCTCCGTCCGGATCCGCGCGGGAAATTCCTCCCGGTAATACGACGGGTTACGAGGTGATGCCGTTCCTCGGGCAGGCAGTGGCGAACAGCTCCGGCAGCGAACTGGGTATCGGCAGCGGGATCGAGTTCCGGATGGGAATCGCCGAAAACCTCGACTGGACGCTGACCTGGCTTAACGAGGATGTGGGGAAGGAGATCCGCCGCACCGGGGTGGGTACCCAGATCTGGATCGTGGACGCATTCCTCGCCCGCCGCATCGCCCTCGGGTTCGGCGCGGGGCTGTATACTTTCCTCGACCTCGAACCGCCACCGGACTCCGGGGAAACGCGGCGCCCGGACGTCGAGGGCCTTGTGACGGTCACGACGAGCTACCGGTTTTCCGACCACTGGTTCACACGGTTCAACTGGAACCGCGTGATTACGAGCCACAACCGCGACAGCGACATCTTCCTGTTGGGAGTTGGCTACCGGTGGGAGCAATAACCTCGAGGATCCATA
>CAYILU010000219.1:0-2893 GCA_964364235.1 uncultured bacterium
CGCCAGCTGCTGCCGGCTCATCTCCAGGGAGAAGATCGCGACGGGCAGCTTGTGCCGGATCGATGCGTTCTGGGCGACGTTGAGGCAGAAGGCGGTCTTGCCCATCCCCGGCCGCGCCGCGACGATGATCATGTCGGAGTTCTGGAAGCCCGACGTGAGCTGGTCGAGGTCGCGGAAGCCCGAGGGGACGCCGGTGATCATCTCCTTCTTCTCGAAGAGCTTCTCGATCTCCCGCATCGACTCCTTGGCCATCTCGGACATCGTGTAGTAGGAGGGCTTGATCTTCTCCTCGGCGATGGCGAAGATCGCCTGCTCCGTCTGGTCCAGGAAGTCGTCCACCTCGGAAACCCCCTGGAACGCCGAGGTGGTGATCTGCTGGGCGACGGCGATCGCCTTGCGCAATATCGAGGTGTTCTTGACCAGGCGGGCGTAGTCCGCCACGTTGGCGGTCGTGGGGACGTTCTGGATGAGATCGGAGAGGTAGGCCAGTCCCCCGACCTCCCCCTCCACGCCGCGGTCCTTGAGCGCCGCGGAGAGGGTCAGCTGGTCGATCGCGCGGCCCCGGTCGTAGAGGTCCTGCATCACGGAGAAGAGGGTGCGGTGGGCGCCCTGGTAGAAATCCTCCGGCCGGAGGATCTCCACCACGGTGTTCATCAGGTCGTTGTTGAGCAGGATGGAGGCGAGCACCCCCTGCTCGGCCGAAAGGTTGTGCGGGGGGACCCGGAGAAGGGAGGCGTCGGAGTCGGGGGCCTGCATCGGCCGCGAACCGTTCATGGACACCTCCCTTCCCGGAAGACCGTTACGATTCCGCCACCACGCTTACGGAGATCTCGGGGGCGAGATCGCCCCCCGCCTTGATCTTGACCTTGTAGTCGCCCAGCTGCTTGATGGGATCGGGTAACAGGACCGTCTTCCGGTCGACCGGGACGCCGGCCTTCCCGAGCGCCTCCGCGATGTCCCGGGAGGTGATCGCCCCGAACAGCTTCCCCTCCTCCCCCGCCTTGGCGGGGATGGTGAGAGACACCGAGGAGAGCCTCGTCGCCAGGGACTCGGCGGTCTTCCGCGTCTTTTTCACGCGGGCCTCGATCACCCGCCGGTCGTGCTCGAGGGACTTGAGGTTCCGAACGTCCGCCGGCACCGCCAGCTGCCGGGGGATGAGATAGTTCCGACCGAACCCGTCGGCGACCTTGACCACTTCGCCCGCCTTCCCCAGCTTCTCCACGTCTTCGCGCAGGATGACCTTCATCTCCCCCCCCTTACCGGACCTGCGTGGCGGTGAACGGGATGAGCGCCACGGCTCGCGCCTTCTTGATCTCCACGGTCAGCTTCCGCTGGTGGGTCGCGCAGGTCCCCGAGATGCGGCGGGGCACGATCTTCCCGCGTTCGGACACGAACTGCTTGATCATGTAGACGTTCTTGTACTCGAGCTGGAGCTCCTTCTCCGCGCAGAACCGGCAGAACTTCTTGCGGACGTAACGCTTCCTCTGCCCGCCGGGGCCGCCGCCTTCGCGGGGCCCGCTCGACCGGGGTCTCACCTGGGCACTCATCGTTTTTATTCCTCCTGGCTGTTTTATCGGAATCGGTCCGTCAAAACGGGGTGTCGTCGTCGGGGCTCTCCCCGCCCTGCGCCTTCGCGCCGCCCCCGCCGCCTTCGGCCGCCCCCCCGCCCTTGGGCGAGCCGAGGAACTGGACGCCGTCGGCAACCACCTCGATCTTGCTCCTTTTCGCGCCGTCGGTTTCCCACCGGCGCTGCCGCAGGCGCCCCTCCACGAGGACGGGACGCCCCTTGGAGAGGTACTCCGCGCAGTTCTCGCCCATCTTGC
This sequence comes from uncultured bacterium, assembly GCA_964364235.1. GTDB lineage: Bacteria > Desulfobacterota > Deferrimicrobia > Deferrimicrobiales > Deferrimicrobiaceae > JAKALO01. The sequence continues at coordinate 1,824 of CAYILU010000219.1, forward strand.
CGAAGACGACGATGTCGAAAAACGACACCTCTTCCTTCAGCTCGTTGTTCTGCTTGTACCGCGAGTTGACCGCGATGCCGAAGCTCGTCACGGAGAGCCCCGAGGGAAGATACCGGATCTCCGGGTCCCGCACGAGGTTTCCGGCCAGTATGACGCGGTTGAAGGTGACCATGGAACCCCCTCTCCCCTATTCCGCGGGAACGGCGGGAGGCGTCTCGCCCGCCGGAGTCTGCCCTTCGGCCGCCGGCGGCGCCTCGCCTGCCGCGGGCGCCGGAGATGCGGTTTTCAGCTTCACTTCGACGTCGATGCGGGAGGTCAGGTGGCGCATGATGCCGTCGAAGATCTTGATGTTGCGCTCGACCTCCTCCACCACGCCCCGGCTCCCGGTGTAGAGAAGGAACGTGTAGTACGCGTTGACCCTCTTGCCGATCCGGTAGGCCAGCTTCCGGTTTCCCCAGTCGTCCTGCTTGAGGATCTCCCCCTTGTAGGACGCTATCACGCCCGCAAGCTTGCCGAGGAACTCTTTGCGCCGCTCTTCGGGAAGTTCGGGGTCGAACAGGATGGCGGTTTCATACTTCTTCTGCATCGTCTTTTCGTGCCTCCTTTCGGCTGATCGAGCCCCCGGTCTTTTCGCCGGGAGCAAGGAGTATGTTGCCTTCCGGACCTTCCGGAAGGGTGCCTTAAGTGCTGCGTTTCACAATTACGCCTGCATTCGAGCGCCGCGCGTTCCAGCGCGTCATCGCCTTGTCGAATCCGTCCCGGAGGATTTCGCGGACGGCATCCCCGGCGGAAGCGACGCCGCCGAGAAAATGGTCGCGGGCCTCCTCCGGCACGGGGGACAGGACGAAGTCCGCGGGGTCGACCCCTTCCGGGGGACGCCCGATCCCGATCCGGACGCGGAGGAACGCCGGGGTTCCCAGTTCCGCCAGCAAAGAGCGCAACCCGTTGTGCCCGCCCGTCCCGCCGCCGCGCTTCAGCCTCACCTGCCCGAGCGGGATGTCCAAATCGTCGTGGATGACGATCAGGTCGTCGGGGGATTCCCCGTAATCCCTGTACACAGGGGCCACCGC
>CAYILU010000220.1:0-2850 GCA_964364235.1 uncultured bacterium
CCTTGCTCTCCCCTTCCGCCATGATCCGGAGGACAGGCTCGGTGCCGCTGTACCGGACGACGATCCGGCCGCGGCTGCCGAGCTTCTTCTCGAACTCGGCCTTCGCCTTCTGGAACCCCTTGAGGTCTTCCAGGGGGACGTGGTGCTTGAGCTTGAGGTTCAGGAGCACCTGCGGGAAGGGGACCATCTGCTTCCCGAGGTCCGCGATCCGCTTCCCCGACTCGACCATCACCGCCAGCAGCTGGAGCGCCGCCAGGACGCCGTCCCCCGTCGTCGCGTGGTCGAGGAAGATGAGGTGGCCGGACTGCTCCCCGCCGAAGTTGCACATGTTGGCACGCATCATCTCGACGACATACCGGTCCCCCACCTGGGACCGCAGGAGCCGGATCTTCCTGTCCTTGAGGAACAGCTCCAGCCCGATGTTGCTCATGACCGTCGCGACCACGGCGTTCTTCTTCAGCTTCTTCTTCCGTTTCATCTCCTCGGCGCAGATGGCCATGGTCCGGTCGCCGTTCAGCACGTCGCCGTTGTGGTCGACGACGATGACCCGGTCCGCGTCCCCGTCCAGGGAGATCCCCAGGTCGGCTCTCTTCTCCCTCACCTTCGCGGAGACCACCTCCGGGAAAAGCGATCCGCAGCCATCGTTGATGTTCAGGCCGTCCGGGGTGACCCCCAGGGGGATGACCTCGGCGCCCAGCTCCTGGAACACCTGCGGCGCGATCCGGTAGGCGGCGCCGTTCGCGCAATCGACCACAATCCGCAAACCGTCCAGAGAGAGGTGTGCCGGGAAGGTGTTTTTCAGGTAGACGATGTACCGGCCGGTCGCGTCGTCGATCCGTTGCGCCTTGCCGATCCGGGGAGAAGGGGGCCGCGCCTCCTTGAGGTGGTCCCCGAACATCAGCATCTCGATTTTTTCTTCCACATCGTCCGGCAGCTTGAATCCGTCCCGCCCGAAGAACTTGATCCCGTTGTCCTGGTACGGGTTGTGCGACGCGGAAATCACGACGCCGGCGTCCGCCCGCATGGAATGGGTGAGGAACGCGATGCCGGGCGTGGGCAGGGGGCCGACCATCAGGACGTCCCCGCCCATCGCGCAGATCCCCGCGGAGAGCGCCGTCTCGAACATGTAGCCGGAGAGCCGGGTGTCCTTCCCGATGACGACCTTGTGCCTCCCCCCCTTGTTCCGGAAGACGTGCGCGACCGCCTGCCCGAGCGCGAGCGCGTTTTCCACGGTCATCGGCTCGGTGTTGGCCACACCCCGGACCCCGTCCGTCCCGAAAAGCTTTCGCCGCAACGGAACTCCTCCCCTATTTCCTGAAGCGGATCGTCACACGGACGTCCGGATTTCCGATGATTTTAGCATGCCCTTCCCGCAATTCCACGCGGACGTTCTCCACGACGACCTCCCGGCCCTCGTCCGGCGAGGGCACAAGGGCCGACAGGGACCGGATCCGCGAGAACTCCTCCGGGAGCGCCTCGACCTCGAGGGAAGACGGGACGACCTCGACCTTCGCGATCCTCCGGCGGATCTCTCCCCCGCCGACCCGGGCCACGACCGGCACGCGCCGACGCTCGAGCCGCTCCAGGGAAACCTCGATGACGTTGGGGTAGATCCGCTGCACCTTGATCCCGGTGGGGACCTTGATCGAACGCTCGTCGAGGTGAAGGAGCTGCTTCCCCTGCTTCGAGGAGGAAAGGTCGATCACCGCGGAGACGTCCGCCTGCTGCAACGTGCCCAGGATCGACGGCGGCCCCGCGAGGCGCAGCTCCACCTGCCGCTCCACCTTGTTCGTGATGGTGAGACCCGGGGGAACGCCGCGGATCTCCAGGGGGACGATGAACCCGACCTGCACCTTGCTCTCCCCCGCGACGAACCACCACAGGGCGACGGCCAGCATCAGCGCCACCGCTTTCAGCCCGAGGTTCCCGCGCGCGGAACCTTTCAGGAACTTGAGGATGTCCGCCGGACGGAGATTCAACTTTCCCCCCGCTTTTCCTTGAACAAGTCCGCCAGGATCCCCCGCAATTCCATGGCGCTGGTGACGATCTCCATCTTCCGGTCGTGGAAGACCGTGACGTTCCCTGTCTCCTCGGAGATCACCACGGACACGGCGTCGGTCTCCGCGGAGACGCCCCAGGCCGCGCGGTGCCGCGTCCCCATCGTCTTCACGACGGACGATTCGGCCGGGATGGGAAGGATGACGCCGGCCGCCGCGACGCGGTCTCCTCTTAAGATCACCGCCCCGTCGTGGATCGGCGAATGGGTGGAAAGGATCGAGATCATGAGCTCGTGCGAGAAGATCGCGTCCAGCTTTTTCCCGTGCTCCACGTGCTCCTGGAGGCCCATTTCCCTTTCCAGCAGGAAGATCGCGCCGGTCCTTCCCGCGGCCAGCCGGAAGGAGGACTGGACGAGCTCGTCCAGGAAGACGGGAGGCGGCGCGGCGGGGTTTCCCCCGAAGATGCGTGTCTGCCCCATCTTCGCCAGCCCCCGGCGGATCTCGCTCTGGAAGATCACCACCAGGATGATGATGAGGCCGCCGAGGAAGTTGCCGACGACCCACTGGAACGTGAGCATCCCGATCTTTTTCGAGAGGATGAACATCCCGATCATGAGGAACAGCCCGTAAAGCATCTGGACGGCGCGCGTCCCGCGAATGAAGAGGAGCATCCAGTAGACGATGAAGGCGACGACGACGATGTCCAGGACGTCGGCGAAACGGAGCGACGGGAGAAAGCTCAGCATTCCGCCCCCTCCCGGATGGCGGCCACTATGCGGACGACTTCCCTCATCTCTTTCACGTCGTGGACCCGGAGAATGTCGGCCCCCCCGGACGCCGCAATCGCGACAGC
>CAYILU010000221.1:0-2845 GCA_964364235.1 uncultured bacterium
TTGACCAAGGGGGTTTACGCCTTCGATTTCGGCGACACGGGGAAGCTGACCCCGATCGTCAAGATGTACACCCTCGGGCACGATTTCGTTCCGGAGGGGATCCATGCGGGCGGCTTGAGATACCACGGGGCGTCCCCCCTCGTAAGCCAACTACTGAGCGAAGGGCTCATCGAGGCCCAGGCGTACCCGCAGCTTTCGGTATTCTCCTCCGCGATCACGTTTGCCAAGTCGGAGGGGATGCTCCCGGCGCCGGAGTCCGCCCACGCGGTTCATGGGGCCATCGCGGAGGCGAAGAACGCCGACGCGGAAGGGGTGGAGAAGGTGATCCTGTTCAACCTGTCGGGGCACGGCTTCTTCGACATGGCGGCCTACGACGATTTCCTTACCGGAAAGCTGGCCGATCACGAGCACAGCGAGGAGAAGGTGCGCGAGGCGCTCCTCGGGCTCCCGAAGGTCGACGCGTAGGACGGGCGGACGGCGCATCGTACCCGTTCGATATCGGAGCGTTCCCCAAGGATTGCCTCCTCAAGGGACTCGACGAGATCGCCCTGGCCCTCGAGCACGAGCCGGACATCTCCCGTGACGTTCACTCCAATCCATCCGGGAAACTGGTAAGATAGCCGCAGATGGATCATTCCAACACCATCCTGCTCCTCCTGATCGTCGCCTTCCTTGCCGGAGGATTCCTGGGCCTGGTGATCCGGAAGGCAATGCCGAAACCCGACAAGGCGGGAGCCTCCGAAGAGATTTTTCTTCTCGAGCAGCGGCTCCGGGAAGTGTCGCAGGAGTTCGCCAAGACCAGCGAGGAGCTCAACCGGAAGAGGGAGATCGCCTTCCATGTCCCCACCATCGTGAGGAGATTGAGCTCGAGGCTTAGCCCCAACGCCATCCCCGGGGTGGCCGTACGGATCGCCAAGGATTTTTTCCAGGCCTCGCACGCGGGGTATTTCGCGCCGCTTTCCGAATCCGACGAGTTCACCATGGTCGAGGGGGTCGGTTTTCCCCAGGGATGGAAGCACACCATACGGATTTCCCCCAAGGAGGGGATCCTGGGGCTGGCGCTGGAGAACCGTGTCGTCGTCACAAGGGATGAATATCTCTCTTTCAAGGGGAACCTTCCGGCCGGCAGCTCGCCCATCGAGAAAGCCGGCATCGCGGTGGACCTGGTGGCCCCGGTGGTCGGCATGTCGGGGCCTCTCGGGGCGATCCTGGTCGGCGGGTGCAAGGTTCGCGTGAACGAAGAGAGGCAGTACGCGTCGATGCTTGCGGATCTCCTCTCCATCGCCTACCAGACCGCCCTGTCGATCGAGTCCGTGGAGCGCGACGCCGCGGTCGACGGCCTCACCCGGGTCTACAACAGGCGGTATTTCGCTCTCTGGTTCGAGAACGAGCTCCGGCGCGCGAAGAACTACTCGCAGCCGTTGTCCCTCCTGATGCTGGACATCGACCACTTCAAGAAGGTGAACGACACCTTCGGGCACAACGCCGGCGACATGGTCCTGAGGAAGCTGGCGGAGACCCTCCGTGCGCACACGCGCAGCTCGGACATCGTGGCGCGGTACGGGGGCGAGGAATTCGTCGTGGCCATGACATCCTCGAACAAGGACCAGGCGTTCACCTACGCGGAGAGCCTCAGGAAGACAATCGCCTCCCTGGAAGTGAAGGTCACGGGGCACGAGGCCCCCCTGAAGGCGACGATCACCTGCGGGGTGGCCACGTACCCCGAAGACGGGGAAAACACGACCGACCTGCTCCGCGCCGCCGACAATGCCCTTTACGAGGGGAAGCAGGAGGGGCGGAACCGGGTCGTCCGGGCGCAACTGGTGGGGCTGGACGGCAAGCCGCTCCGGAGATCCTGATGGCTCCCCCGGAACCCGCCAACCCCATGAGCGAAGCGCTGCAGGAAATCGTGCAGCGTTTGACGCTGGTCGCGCAGTATCGGGACGAAGACGCCCACTCCCACTGCAGGAGAGTCCGCTATTACACCGAATTTCTCGTGAAGCAACTGGGCATCCCGGAACCCGACTCCGGCATCATGGTCTTCGCAAGCCCGCTGCACGATATCGGAAAGGTCGGCATTCCCGACTCGATCCTCCTGAAGCAGGGGGAACTGACCCCACGGGAATTCGAGGTCATGAAAACCCACACGACCATCGGCGAGAGAATCCTCGGGAACTCGAGCAATCCGTATCTCCAGTCCGCGCGGAAATTCGTCCTGTACCACCATGAGAGATGGGACGGGAGCGGCTACCCGTACGGGCTGAAAGGGGAAGAGATCCCGATCGAGGGGAGAACGATGTATCTCATCGACAAGTACGATGCGCTTCGGAGCAGGCGACCCTACAAGCCCCCATTCCGCCACGAAGCCGCGGTCCTGGTCATCACGGAAGGCAATTACAGCACAAAGCCTGATCACTTCGACCCGAAGATCCTCGACGTTTTCAGGTCCTGCGAGGGGAGCTTCCGGGAAATCTTCGACGCGGACCAGAAGAGCTGACCCGTCACCCTGCAGGATGGACCCGAACCCGCGCCACCCCCGTTTCCCGACCCTGGCTTTGGTCGTCGCCCTGGTCCTCCCCTTGGCACTCTCCGGGTGCGCGCCCATGTTCTTCCACCCTTCCAGGAATCCCATCGAGAACCCGGGGCTTGCGGGCATTTCGTGAGAAGACGTCTTCTTCCCCTCCACCGACGGGGTGAAGCTTCACGGCTGGGTCCTTCGACCGTCCGGCCCGGTGAAGGGCGCCCTTCTCTTTCTCCACGGGAACGCGGAGAACCTGAGCACCCGGGTCATCGAGGCGACAGAGGAACTTCCGAAGGTGCCTGTCGGCGAGCGTCTCGATCCGCC
>CAYILU010000222.1:0-2838 GCA_964364235.1 uncultured bacterium
CGGGTGGGAACGGTGGTGGAGCGGCGGAAGAGGGAACGCGGGGACAACCTCCTGGGTCTTCTCCACCTGGCGAGGCTTACGTTCGCCTCCTCGCCGCAGGAAGCGTTCCTGACGACCCTCGACTGGCAGGAAGCCCGGCTGGCGTACGGGATGGGAGGGAGAGCCCTCCCACCCCGGTAGCTCCTTCTTTCTTCAGCGGGACGCGGCCGCCTTTTCCTTCCCTCTTTCCGTTTCCTTTTCCTTCCCCTTTTCCTTTTTCTCCGGCAGGGCGGCGATCTTCCCGTATTCCTCCCGGATGTACAGCTTGAAGTTCCGGACGGCGAGCTTCGAAGAAGCGTCCTCCGGGGACTTCCCGTCCTCGGAGGGGCGCAACAGTTCATAATAGCGGACGCCCCCCGCCGTCGCGTAGGAGCGGGAAGGGACCAGGACCGTGGGGTCCTCCCCCTTTCGCGACCGCCAGACCGAGCATCCGACCAGCTTCAGTCCGGAAAGCAGCCCCTCTTCGAAATGGATTTCCACATCCGCCAGCTTCGATTCCGGCGTCCCGCCGTGGTTTAGCACGTAGTGCACTCTCATGGCCCGACCTCCCTGTGGAGTATTTGCGGGCGATGAGCGCAAACCCCGTGCCGCTACACCATCATGTTGTACGGGTCGACGTCGGCTTCCATGCGGACGCCGTGCTTCCGAACGGTCTCGCGCAGGGGGCGCAGGAGGTCTGGGAAGAAGTCGCCCACGTGGAAGCGCGCGGGCATCTTGAGGAGGATCTGGAAATGGTGCTTCCGCTTCACGAAGGATATGGGTGACGGCGCTGGCCCCAGCAGCGTGATCCCCGCGGCGGCCACCGGCCCGGACAGGGCGGCGGCGACCTCCCCGGCCGCCTGGCTCACCCGGGATGCGTCGGGCCCCCAAAGGCGCAGCAGGAGCATCCGGCCGTGCGGCGGGTAGGCGAGCGCCTCCCGGGCCGCCAGCTCCTCCTTCATGAAGCCGTCGAAATCGTGCCTCGCCGCCGAGCGGACGCAGAAGTGATCGGGCGACAGCGTCTGGACGATCACCCTGCCCGGCCGGTCCCCCCTCCCCGCGCGCCCGGCCACCTGCGTGAGGATCTGGAACGTCCGCTCCGCCGAACGGAAATCGGGGAAGGAGAGGGAGAGATCCGCCAGGAGCACGCCGACCAGGGTCACCTCGGGGAAGTCGTGCCCCTTGGCGATCATCTGGGTCCCCACCAAGATGTCCACGTCCCCGGACTGCATCCGTGCGAGGATCTCCCCGTAGGCCCCCTTTTTACGGCTCACGTCCGAGTCGAGGCGGGCCACCCGCGCCTCCTTCCACCGCTTCGCCGCCCAGGCGACCAGGCGCTCCGTCCCGATCCCCACCTGCGCGAGCTTGTGCCCCCCGCACACCGCGCACTTCCCGGGAGGAGGAATCCTGGCGTCGCAGTAATGGCACAGAAGCGCGCCGTGCTGCTGGTGGAAGGTCAGCGACACGCGGCAGTTGCGGCACCGGACGGTCTCCCCGCAGTCCAGGCAGGTGATGGCGGGGGCGTATCCCCTCCGGTTGAGGAAGAGCATCGCCTTCTCCCCGCGGGAAAGCGTCTCCTCGACCGCCGTCTCCAGCTCGGGGGAGAAGTAGCGGTCGGCCCCCCGCATGCCCGCATGACCCCTGAGGTCCACGACGGAGACCTCCGGGAGGCTCCTTCCCCCGATCCGCTCCGGGAGGGACAGGAGCGTGGCTTCCCCCGCCCGCGTCATCTGAATGGACTCCGCCGACGGCGTCGCGGAGCCGAGCAGGACGACGGCGTCCTCCATCCTTCCCCGCAGGAGCGCAAGGTCGCGCGCCTGGTAGCGGATCCCGTCTTCCTGCTTGTACGCGGCGTCGTGCTCCTCGTCGACGATGAACAGGCCCGGTGCGGGAAAGGGAGAGAAGACGGCGGACCGTGCCCCGATGGAGAGAAAGACCCGGCCGGCCCGGACCCTCCTCCATTCCGACGCCCGCTCGGCGGGGGAAAGGCCGCTGTGGAGGACCGCCACGCCGTCCCCGAACCGGGACCTCACGCGCCCTAACAGCTGCGGGGTGAGGACGATCTCGGGAACCAGGAACACAGCCTGCCTGCCGGTCTGGCGCACCTGCTCGACGGCCCGCAGGTAGACCTCGGTCTTACCGGATCCGGTGATTCCGTGGAGCACGAATGCGGCGAACTTCCCCGAGGCGAGCGAAACGCCGATCCTGGCGAGGGCCGCCTCCTGGTTCGGCGTGGGCGTGATCTCCCCGGAAATGTCCGTGAGATGGCCGGCGGTCGTTCTCACCGGCCTCTCCCGGGTCGACGCCGCGAGCAGCCCCTTCGAGACCATCCTCCTGGCAACCTCCGCGCCGCCGGGGACGAGCGCGGAAAGGTCCGAGGCGGAGATCTCCCCCCCGGCGACGACCGCCGAGTACACCTGTTGCTGCTTTGGGGTCATCGCGAGGCCCGCTTCCTCCCCGGCTGGCCGGAAAAACGTCCCGGTCCGCGGGACGGCCGGGGCATCCCTGCGGGGAAGCCCGCGGGGCAGGGCCGCTCGCAGCATCTCGCCGAGGGGCGCCAGGCACTCCCTGGCCGCGGCGGACAGGAACGCGAGGTGGCGGGGGGTGACGTACGGCCCTTCGTCGAGGAAGGCGTGGACCTCCTTGACTTCCCTGCCGACGAGTGAGGGGCCGTCGACGCGGCCGACGATCAGCCCGGTGATCTTCCGGGGGCCGAACGGGACGAGGACGCGGGCGCCCGCAACCGCGCGGTCCTCCTCCCCCGGCGGGACCCGGTAGGTGAACGGGTGGTCGATGGGAAGCGGCACGGCCACTTCCACG
>CAYILU010000223.1:0-2812 GCA_964364235.1 uncultured bacterium
GGGACACCCGAGGCGTTGGTTCGGAAAAAGCCGTTCTTATTCGTCATGGGGATGAACCCCCCCCGGATTCTCTATCACGATCGTTTCTTATTATGGCACTTCGCCACGCTCTGCGCATAGTTTTACAGGTATAAAGAATTTTCGTGCCCAAGGGAAGAGGAATGAATCGATGCGACCGGGCGGAGAGCAATCCGGACCAATAATTATGCGTGGTCCGCGTCCAGCACCTCCCGCACCTTGCGCGCCAGGGCGTCCGGTGTGAACGGCTTCTGGAGAAAGGCGGTCCCCGGGTCCAGGACTCCGTGGTGTACGATCGCGTTGTCCGTGTACCCGGACATGTACAGGATCTTCATCCCCGGGCGCCGGGAGGCGAGCCTCGCAGCAATCTCCTGACCGCCCATCCGGGGCATCACGACGTCGGTGACCAGCAGGTCGAGCGGGCCCTCGTGCCGGGAACAGACGGAAATGGCCTCGGCGCCGTCCTGCGCTTCAAGAACCGTGTACCCCCTCTGGACGAGAACCTCCTTGACGAGCTGCCGGACCGCCTCCTCGTCCTCCACGAGAAGGATGGTTTCCCTTCCGACAGGCAGGAGGTCCAAGGCAGGAGCCGCCGCGGCTTCCGCCTCCCCGCCTGTCAGGGGAAGGTAGACCTTTATCGTCGTGCCTTTTCCGGCCTCGCTGTAGATGGAGACCTGGCCGCCGCTCTGGTGGACGATCCCGTGCACCGTCGACAGGCCGAGCCCCGTCCCTTTCCCTTTTTCCTTGGTGGTGAAGAACGGCTCGAAAGCGTGCGCCCGGGTTTCCTCGTCCATCCCCGCGCCCGTGTCGCTCACCGAGAGCAGGACATAGGGCCCCGGGGCGAGAGACGGATTCATGGCAAGGGACGTTTTGTCCAGATCCACGTTCATCGTTTCGATGGTGAGCCTGCCGCCCCCCGGCATCGCGTCCCTGGAGTTGAGCGCAAGATTGACGATGACCTGGCCGAGTTGTCCCGCGTCGGCCTTGACGTTCCCGAGGTCCTTCCCCGGAACGATGAGCAGGTCGATGTTCTCGGTGATCAGGCGGCCGAGCATGGTCTTCATCCCGGCGAGCACGGCGTTCAGGTCAAGCACCTTCGGCTGCAGCACCTGCTTGCGTCCGAAGGCCAGGAGCTGGCGGGTCAACGCCTCGGCGCGCTCCCCGGCCCCGCGGATCTCCTCCACCTCCTTGCGCAGAGGGGCGCCTTCCGGCAACGTGTTCAGGATCAGCTCGGAGTATCCGTTGATCACCGTGAGCAGGTTGTTGAAGTCGTGGGCGATCCCCCCCGCGAGCCTTCCCACCGCCTCCATCTTCAACGACTGGCGCAGGCGCTCCTCGATGGTCTTTCGCTCGGTTATGTCCGAGAAGATCGCCGCGAATTGTCCCTTCCCATGGCTGAACGCGGTGGTTTCGTACCACCGGTTCAGGTCCGCGGAGAATTCCACGAACCGGGCCGGCTTTCCCGTGAGGGCGACCTCCCCGTACCGCTCGATCCAGACAGGCTCGATATGGGGAAGAATCTCCCGCACGGTCTTTCCGATCACCACCTCTCGTTTCAGTCCGGTAAGTCTCTCGAAGGCGGGGTTTATTTGAAGGAACCGGTAGTCGACCGGCCTTCCCGCCGGATCGCAGACGATCTCGTGGAGGGCGAAGCCGGTTTGCATCTCGTCGAACAGGAGACGGTACCTTTTTTCGCTCTCCCGCAGCTTGTCCTCCGCCTGCCTGCGGACCGCTTCGGACCGGTCCATGTCGCCGCCGACCTTCAGGGCAACCCTCGCGATCAGCCCGCCCGCGATCACGACGAAGGCCATGACGGATATCCCGGAAAGAAATGGGTCGTCACGGAAGAAGATGTAGGGTACATAAAGATGCAGCAGGTCGATCGCCAGCACGACAACGACCGTCGTCGAAACGAACACCCGGAGAAGCCTGGCCCGGGCCGAAGGTCCCGCCATCGACCGCACCGGAAAACTGTCCTTCCCCGCCGCAAGGATCTGCCCCGCCCCCAGCAGCAGGAACGCAAACGCGGTCGTCGCCGCCACCGGGATGGTCTTGCCGCCGTACAGCAGCGGGGCTCCATGCAGGTATGCCAGGAGGAACGACAGGCCGGTCACGGCGACAACACTCCCCAGGCACCCGGCCAGATCTCCCCAAAGCCTTTGGCGTTCTCCCCCCCTCGAATGAAGAACGAGCATCGGCACGACCGCTCCCGAAAAGAGGAGCATTGCCGCCGTCACGGGGGACATGCGACCGGTGGGGATCGCACCCAGTATCGGGGGGTTCGGAAACAGCCACTCTTCAAGGGAAAGGACGCTTACTCCCATATATTCCACGAGCTCGATCAGTCCGTAGGCCGATAATAGCGCGGACAATGCTGCCGCAACGAACCCTGTCGATTCTCGCCCGGGACTTGTTATTTGTACCAAGAGAAGCCCCCCGAGGCACAGGAGAGCGACCGCGGTTACGGGAGCCATCGGGATGAAGGAGGATCGGATGCTTGCGAGGAGGGGCATTCCGAGGATCCAGCCCAGCAAGGCCAGGAGGCCCAACAGGGCCGCGCCCGCTCCGCACAGGGATGCTATTTTTCGGTATGAGCCGGGCAGGGTATGCACTGTCATGCTTTCTTCATGCGGGACAATCTTCTCTTGCCGGATGAGCCCCTGCTTGCGATTGGCAATAAGTATGTTGATAATAACCTATCTTCCCGATAAAACGAGTTAAATTAGGCGGTACGGCCGGTTCCATATCACCCTGCTTCATCAAGGAATGGTCATCGTGGGGCTGCCGTACGCCT
>CAYILU010000224.1:0-2811 GCA_964364235.1 uncultured bacterium
CTACGTCGAGGAGCACGAAGGAGGGCAACGCAGTAGACATGCCCGTATCCGCCGCCGCAGCAGGAGGCTGGTGAGAAATGCGGGCTAGACCCCCGCGAAAGAAGGGAGAGGCAAGGGGATGACCCTGATCGGCGAAGTGTTCGTCGCGGACGTCCTTGGGAAGGCGGTCCTGGATCCGCTTGGCGATGAGGTCGGCCGGCTCCGCGACATCGCCGTGGAGGGGGGGACGCCGTTCCCACGGGCGGCGGGCCTCGTCCTGGAAAAGAAGAAGAAGATGTGGTTCCTCCCCTGGTCGGACCTGAGCATCTTCAACCGCCGGATCATCTCCTCCCGGAAGCGGGAGAGCGAGCTCGCCGAGTTCCACCCTTCCCCCGACATGCTTCTCATCGGAAAGGACATCCTCGACAAGCAGATCGTCGACATCAACGGCGCAAAGGTCGTGCGGGTCAACGACGTCAAGCTGACCGAGGAGATTGGGGCTGCCTGCGTGACGGACGTGGACGTCGGCGTCCGGGGGATCCTGCGGCGGCTGGGAGTGGAGCGGCGGGGCGACGCGTTTTTCCAGGCGATCCGCCACCCGCTTCGGCACCAGCTCATCTCCTGGAAGTTCATCCAGCCCCTGGAGACCCGGCTCGACCGCCTGACGTTGTCCGTGTCGCGGGAAGCCCTCTCGGAGATTCACCCGGCGGACATCGCTCAGATCATCAGCGGGATGTCCCCCGAGGAACGTAAGGGGTTCTTCGAGAAGCTCGACATCGATACGGCCGCGGAAGCGCTCCACGAGTTGGAGCCGGAGGTGCAGGCCGACCTCATCTCGGACATGGACAAGGAGCAGGCGGCGGACGTCATCGAGCGGATGCCCCCGGACGAGGCGGCCGACATCATCGCCGATCTGCCGGCCGAGAAGGCGCAGGAGCTGCTCGGCCTGATGGAGAAGGAGGAGGCGGAGGACATCCACGAGCTGCTCGCCCACGAGGAGGACACCGCCGGGGGCCTCATGATCAACGAGTACCTGGCCTATCCCCCGGGGATCACGATGGGGGAGGCGATGGAGCGGTTCCGGAAGGACGCGGCGGAGATCGAGGCCTTCTACTACGTTTACGTCATCGAGGACGAGAAGCTCCTCGGCGTCCTCGGCCTGCGGGACCTCATCCTCGAGGAGCCCGGGAAGCCCATCAGCGACGTGATGCACAAGAAGATCATCACGGTACGCGCCGAGGCGAGCCAGGAGACGGTGGCGGAGCTGATCTCCAAGTACAACCTCCTCGCGCTGCCCGTGGTAGACGAGGAGAACTGCCTGCTGGGGGTCGTCACCGTGGACGACGTCGTGGACCTGCTCCTGCCCCCCGCTTCGAGGAAAAAACGCAGGAAGATGTAAACTTAAACCCGGGGACGTTCTTAAACTTTTTTCGGGGAAATGTGACCGGCGATCATGCGGCGGGAAATTACTTTCGGATCAAGAACGTCCCCGTACTTTAGAAACCGAGCAGTCCGTGCAGGCCCGGGAAGAGGGTGACGATCACCAGGACGATCGTCAGGGCGATCATGATGACCGTGGTCGCCCACGCGATCCCGTTGAACGCCTTCGTGTTGACGTAATCCCCCATCAGGTCCCGGTCGTTTATGAGCTTCAGCATGAAGACCAGGACGAACGGCAGGAGGATCCCGTTGGCGACCTGGGAGAGGTACATGATGAGGATGAGGGGGGCGTTCGGGACGAGCACGAACAGCGCGCCGAGCACGATGAGCCCCGTGTACAACCAGAAGAAGTGGGGCGCCGTCCGGAAATCCTTGTCGATGCCGGACTCCCACCCCATCCCCTCGCAGACCGAGTAGGCGGTCGCAAGAGGCAGGATCGACGCGGCGAAGAGGGAGGCGTTCGCCAGGCCGACGGCGAACAGGATCGAGGCGTATTTCCCCGCGAGCGGGGCAAGGGCCAGGGCGGCATCCTTCGCGTCGGTGATCCGGACCCCCGCGGCGAACAGGGTCGCGCCGCAGGCGACGATGATGGAGAGGGCCACGATGTCCGTCACGAAGCATCCCACGATCACGTCCGCGCGGCAGTACCGGTACTCCTCGACCTGGATGTTCTTCTCGACGACCGCCGACTGCAGGTAGAACTGCATCCACGGCGCGATCGTCGTTCCCACCATCCCGATGAGCAGCATGACGTACGCCCCGTCCATCCGGATGTCGGGCGTGATGAGGTTCAGGGCCACCGTCCCCCATGGGGGGTGCCCCATCCAGGCCGAGACGGCGTAGGTGAAATAGATCGTGGCCGCGATCAGGAAGATCTTCTCGACGATCCGGTAGGTCCCCTTGACGACGAGGAACCAGACGGCGACGGCGCCGATCGGGACGGAGAGGTACTTGCTGACCCCGAAGATCTCCAGCGCGGCGGCCCACCCGGCGAACTCCGCGACCGTGTTCCCCAAATTGGCGACGAGAAGCGCGGTGAGCAGGAAGAAGGTCGGCTTGACCCCGAACTTCTCCCGGATGAGGTCCGCCAGGGTTTTCCCCGTGACGACGCCCATCCGGGCCACCATCTCCTGGACGACGATGAGGGCCGCGGTGATGGGGATGAGCGTCCACAGGAGGGCGTACCCGTAATGCGCCCCCGCGATCGAATAGGTGGCGATCCCGCCGGCGTCGTTGTCGACCGACGCCGTGATGATCCCGGGTCCGAGCACGGCCAGGAAGACCAGGATCTTCTTTTTATCAGGCTTCCGGAAGCGCAACGGAGCCCCCCTCTTTCTCCAGTGTAACCTTTCAAAATTACCATATTCGTCGCGGGGTTGGCCACGGAAAAGG
>CAYILU010000225.1:0-2808 GCA_964364235.1 uncultured bacterium
CGCCTGATACTGGCCTCCGCTTCACCCCGCCGCCGGGAGCTGCTGCGCGCGGTCGGGGTCCCGTTCCGGGTAGTGCCCTCGCGGGTCGAGGAGGTTCCGATGACCGGGGAGGCGCCGCTCCGGTTCGTTCGCCGGGCTGCCCGCGATAAAGGGGAGGAGGTGGGGTTCCGCCACCCTTCGGCGTTCGTACTTTCCGCGGACACGATCGTCGTTGCGGGGGGGAAGATCCTCGGGAAACCGGCCGGCCGGAAGGAGGCGCGCCGCATGCTTTCCCTGCTGGCGGGCCGCGAGCACCTGGTGCACACTGCGGTATGTTTGCTCGCCGCGGACTCCGGATATCGGGACGAGACGTGCGAGACCACCCGTGTCCGGTTTCGGGACCTCACGAAGGAGGAGATCGAGGCATACTCGAAGACGGGCGAGTGCGACGACAAGGCGGGGGCCTACGCCGCGCAGGGGGCGGGGAACCTCCTGATCGAACGGATCTCGGGTTCCTTCACCAACGTGGTCGGTTTGCCCATGACGCGGACGCTCGCGATGCTGCTTCGGGCGGGGCTGCTCACCGTATCGCGCAAGGGCCCGGGGTGGTACGAATTCGCCGAAAGGAAGCCTTGAGACGATGGAGGAGCCCGTCAGGGACCGGGTGGCCCGGGTCCTGGAGCGGATCGACAGGGCTGCGGCCCGGTCGGGCCGTTCCCCCGCGGCGGTCCGGCTGGTTGCGGTCTCGAAGACCCGGCCGCCGGAACGGGTGGCCGAGGCGTACGAGGCGGGCTTGAGGGTGTTCGGCGAGAACTACGTCCAGGAGGCGGAGGATAAAGTGGGGGCGTTTCCCGACGCCGAATGGCACCTGATCGGAAAGCTCCAGGGGAACAAGGTCAGGAAGGCCGTGTCCCTCTTCAGGTGGATCCAGGCGGTCGATTCGACGAACCTGCTGGCGGCCGTCTCCCGCCGATGCGTCGAGGCGGGAAAGACGCTGCCGGTTCTCGTCGAGGTGAATCTCGCGGGCGAGGGGAGCAAGGCGGGGATTTCGCCGGAGGAGCTTCCGGCCCTTCTTTCGGCCGCCGTCGGGCTGCCGGGGGTCCGCATCAAGGGGCTGATGGCCATTCCGCCGATGACGGAGGACCCCGAGGAGAGCCGGCCCTATTTCTCGCGCCTTCGTGAGATTCTGGAACGGTTTTCCGGTCCCGGGACCGGCGGGGAGAGGATGACGGAGCTGTCCATGGGGATGTCGCACGATTTCGAGGTGGCGATCGAGGAGGGGGCGACGATGGTCCGGGTCGGGACCGCCATCTTCGGGAGCCGCGCAAGGAGGGAAGGATGAAGGGACTGGGGTTCATCGGGGCCGGGAACATGGCGGAAGCGATGATCCGGGGGATACTGGGGGCGAAGCTGCTGCCGCCGGGGGAGATCTCCGTGATGGATGTCCGCCCCGAGAGGGTCGAGGAGCTTCGGGCGCGGTTCGGGGTTTCCGGCTCGCCCACCTTGACGCACCTGGTCCGCGCGGGCGACACGATCGTGTTTGCCGTGAAGCCCCAGACCCTTCCGGAAGTCCTCCGGGAAATGCCGAAGGAGGAGGCCAAGGGAAAATTTTTCATCTCGATCGCCGCGGGGGCGAAGACGCGATGTTTCCTTGACGCCCTGGGCGAGGACAGCCGCGTGGCGCGAGCGATGCCGAACACCCCCGCACAGGTGGGGATGGGCAGCACGGGCATCTTCTTCGCGGCCGGTGTTACCGGGGAACAGAAAGCGTGGGCCCGCAGGGTTTTTTCGTCATTCGGGTCCGTGGCCGAGTTCGCGCGCGAGGAACTGCTCGACGTCGTGACGGCGCTGTCGGGTTCCGGCCCCGCCTACGTTTTCCTCTTCATCGAGGCGCTTGCCGACGGCGCGGTCCGCAGCGGGATGGGGCGGGAGGATGCGATCCTCCTGGCGGCCTCCACCGTGGAAGGTGCCGCGAGGATGGTGCGGGAATCCGGGAGGCACCCCGGGCAGCTGAAGGACATGGTCACCTCGCCGGGCGGAACGACGGCGGCGGGGATCGCCGCCCTGGAGCGGGGCGCCTTCCGCGGCACGGTGATGGACGCGGTGTTCGCCGCCTGGCAGCGATGCCGGGAACTTTCGGCGTGAGGAGAGCGAGATGTTCGTCATGAGGAACCTGGTCGTCGCCTTTGCCACGATCCTGGATTACGTCCTGTGGGCATACATGTGGGTGCTCATCATCCGGGCGGTCCTCTCCTGGGTCAGCCCGGACCCGTACAACCCGGTCGTGCGGGTCCTCTACTCGATCACGGAACCGGTCCTTTCGTTCCTGCGCCGGAAGTTCCCCCTGATGGCGGGAAGCATCGATTTCTCCCCCATGGTGGCGATCGTGGTCATCCTGTTCCTCCAGCGCTTCCTGGTGAGGACGCTCTTCGACCTGGCAGGCAGGATCCCGTGAAAAAGCCCCGCGAGGGGGGAAAAGGGCCGGCGGACGCCTCGGCGACGCTCTCCGTTCATGTACTGCCCCGTTCTTCGAAGGAAGAGGTGGCGGGCTTTTCGGAAGGTGCCGCGCGGATCCGCCTCACGGCGCCGCCGGTGGAGAACCGGGCGAACGAGGCTCTCGTCCTTTTCCTCTCAAGGACGCTCGGAATCCCCCGGCGCCAGGTGGAGCTCGTGACCGGGGTTCGCGGCAGACGCAAGATCGTCCGGGTCCACGGCTTTACGCAGAAGGAGCTTTTCCGACGCCTCGGGTTGGAACAGCCCCCGGATTAAGCTGTTTTCCACCTGGAAGGGGGTGCCGGAGGGTTAATTGGGGGTGAAGATGTTAACCCT
>CAYILU010000226.1:0-2790 GCA_964364235.1 uncultured bacterium
GCGCGCTGGACGACGACGCGGTCCCCCACGCGGATATCCTTCCCGTCGATCAGGTCCTGGTTGTGCAGGGTGGCCCTGCGGACGGTCACGCCGCGGACGACGACCGGTGACAGGATCGCCACGGGGGTGATCGTTCCGGTCCGGCCCACGCTGACCACGATGTTCTCCACGGTCGTCTCCGCCCGGTCGGGCGAGTATTTCGCGGCGATCGCCCAGCGGGGGGAGCGGGAGATCTCCCCGAGCTCTTCCTGGAGGAGCCGGTCGTTCACCTTCACCACGATCCCGTCGATCTCGAACGGGAGCGAATCCTTCCTGACCTCGACCTCGCGGTAGAATTCGAGGACCTCGCCCATCGTCCGGCAACCGCGGCTCCATTCCCAATCGACCGGGAACCCCAATCCAGAGAGTAGTCCGAGCTCCTCCCAGTGGGAGGTAAATGAAATTCCCTCCACCCTTCCGGTCCCATAGACCCACAGGCGCAGCCGGCGGCTCGCCGTCACACGGGGGTCCAGCTGGCGGACCGAGCCGGCGGCCGCGTTGCGCGGGTTGGCGAAGGCGGGTTCGCCCCTTCGCTCCCTCCCCCGGTTCAACTCCCGGAATTCCTTTGTCTCCATGTAAATCTCGCCCCGCACGTCCAGGAGGCGCGGGGGATTCCTGAATATCGGGATGTGAGGGGACGGAAGATCGGCGGAAAGCTTTCGGGGAACGGCAAGGGGAACATCCGGGATCGTGCGGAGGTTGGCGGTCACGTCCTCCCCCCGGATCCCGTCGCCGCGGGTCGCCCCGCGGAGGTACTTCCCCTCCTCATAAGTCAGCTCCACCGCGAGCCCGTCGATCTTGACCTCCGCGACGTACCCCGTGGCCGACAGCGCCGACTCGGGCGCCCCTTTCCCGCGGAGGAACCGCCGCACACGGGCGTCGAATTCGAGCAGCTCGTCCTGCGCGAACGCGTTCTGAAGAGAAAGCATGGGAAGGGTCCGCACGACCGTCCCGAACGCCTCCACCGGCGCCGCGCCCACCCTCCGGGTGGGGGATTCGGGGTCGAGGAGCCCGGGGTGCTCCCCCTCGAGTTTCTGGAGCTCCAGAAACAATGCGTCGTATTCCGCATCGGATACAATGGGGGCGTCGTCCCGGTAATAGCGGTCGTTGTGGTACCGGATGAGGCGACGGAGCTCCTCGATTCGTTCTTTCGGGGAAGGGCTGGGCACCTTATCCTCCGGGGCTTTCGAGCGGGGAAAAACTTTTATCGGGTTTCCCGCGCCAATTATACAATGAATGGGCGAGTGCGCGGCAACCGGCTGAGGCGCGGACCATGAGCGGAAGGAGCGACTGCGAATGGGATCATTCTGGAAGAAGATCCTCGGGAAGAAAGAGGAAGATGCCTGCTGTGAAGGGAAGGGGCAGTACGGGGTGGATTACGTCCGCGTTTCCGAGATGATGCAGTTCAACCGCAATCTATTGGAGGCGTGGAAGCATGAGCAGGGCGGGATCGAATTCTACACGAAGTTCCTCGAGGAGGCCCACGACGAGGAGGGTCGTGAGATGTACCGGAAGCTCATCGAGGAGGAACGCCGGCACCTCCGGATGGTCGAGGAGGAGATCGAGGAGCACAAACGGAAAGGGTACTGGAGCTAACCTGCGGGGGACACCCCTCTATTCCTCGAGCGCGACGATCCCGGGGAGCCGCTTTCCTTCCAGCAGCTCGAGGAAAGCCCCGCCGCCGGTGGAGACGTAGGACATCCGGGAAAAGAGCCCCGCCTTGTGCAGCGCCGTGTCGGTGTCGCCTCCCCCGACGATCGTGATGGCGTCGCTTTCCGCGAGCGCCCGCATCATCGCGAAGGTACCGCTTGCGAACGGGGCCGTTTCGAAGGCGCCCAGCGGCCCGTTCCAGACGATCGTCCGCGCCCCCTGCAGGGCCTCCTTGAAAAGGAGGGAGGTCGCGGGGCCGACGTCCGCCGCGATCCATCCATCGGGAATCTCGGGAACGGGCACGGTTTTCACGGACGCGGACGCCTCCAGCCGGTCGGCCACCACGACATCCACCGGGAGGTACAGCTTGACCTTGCGGCCGGCCGCGTTCGCGAGAACCTGCCGCGCCGTGTCCAGCATCTCGGCCTCGTAGAGGGATTTCCCCACCTCGTACCCTTGCGCGGCGAAGAACGTGTTCGCCATCGCCCCGCCGATGAGGATCTTGTCAACCTTGCCCAGCACGTTGTTGATCGCCTCGATTTTCCCGGAGATCTTGGCGCCGCCGAAGACCGCGACGAGCGGCCGGGCTGGGTCGACGAGGGCCTTCTCGAAGTAGGCGATCTCGTTTCTCATCAGGAACCCCGCGGCCTTCTCCTTCACGAACCGCGTGATCGCTACGTTGGAGGAGTGGCCTCGGTGCGCCGTGGCGAACGCGTCGTTGACATAGACGTCGCACAGGGCGGCGAGGCTCTTGCCGAACGCCTCGTCGTTCTTCTCCTCCCCGGCGTGGAAGCGCACGTTCTCGAGCAGGATGACGTCGCCGGGACGCATCGCCGCGACGGCTTTCTCCACCTCTTCGCCGACACAGTCGGGGACGAAGGGGACCTCCTTGCCCAGGAGCGCCGAGAGGCGCCTCACCGCCGGGGCGAGGCTCATTTCCGGAACCCTTTTCCCCTTCGGGCGGCCCAGGTGGGAGAGCAGGATCGCCTTCGCGCCGTGCGTCATGGCGTGCCGGACGGTGGGGATCGCCGCCTGGATCCGGGTGTCGTCGGTGACGTTCCCCCCCTTGTCCATCGGCACGTTGAAGTCGACGCGGATCAG
>CAYILU010000227.1:0-2779 GCA_964364235.1 uncultured bacterium
ATGGAGTGGCTGCACCAGGCCGGGGAGGAGGGCTGGGAGCTTTCGGCGACCGTCCCCCTGATCGCGCCCAACCGGGACGGGATCGCCTACGGAACGGTCGGGAGCCACATGATCCTCAAAAGGCAAAAAAAGGTTTTATAACGAATTTTGGTCTTGACATCCGCAGATGGTTCGGGATATAAAATAAAACGTGTTTCTATAAGTCCACCCGCTGTTCCGGTGGAACTTCCTGATTCTAATGGGATTATATCTTTCTGTTGTAAAAGAGGATATCGCTGTCGTCGTTGATTTTTTCGAATCCAGGAGAACAGGGAAAGCGGAAAGGGGGGATGAGGGGCAAAGGGTGACGAGTTCGAACGCTCGAGAACGTTCGGAAAAAAGTTCGTTGTAGTGGCAGGAATCCGCAAAATCTACGAGGAGGGGAAGTATGGCTGAAAAGTGGCGTACCGAGAAAAAACGGCCGAAGATCAAGGTTCTTCCATGGCCCGCAATTCCACCACCGACTATCGATGAAGTGTATGCCGGCGTGGACGAAAAGAAGAAGGAATATTCCCTGTGGGTCGAATCGGCGGTCCGGCAGCAGTTCAACGCGGACAAACCGGAATCCCTGGACGGACTTCGCGTCCTGGACTGCACGGCGAACCAGATCATAGGCCACTGGTGCTCGTCCCACTTCTCGGAACTTGGGGCCGAGGTCATCATGGTCGAGCCGACGGGCGGCGACCCGCTGCGGAAGCTTACCCCGTTTGGCCGCGAAGAGTACATGTTCACAGCTGCAAACGGTGAAAAATGCGGCGCGCGGTTCCTCGCCGAGGCACGCAACAAGCTTTCCGTCACCCTCAACGTGGAGACGAAAGAGGGGCAGGATCTGCTCAAAAAGATCATCCCGCAGGTAGACCTCCTGATCGAGAACGCGCCCCCGGGGCACTACGACAAACTGGGAATCGGCTACCGCCAGCTTTCCGAGATCAACCCGCGGCTCGTCTACCTCTGGGTGGGGGAGCGCGGCCAGTGGGGCCCGCTGAAGGACCAGCCGGGGGCGATGGACCCGGTCGGGCAGAACGCGATGGGCTTCACCCACGGGACCGGCGCGCCGGTGGCGTTCGGCGGCACGCCGACCCGCTCCGGATGGTGGCTCGCCGACCAGGTCGGCGGCACCTTCGCGGCGAGGGGCGCGATGGCGGCCCTCTTCGCCCGGGAGAAGTTCCTGGGGACGGGCCAGTTCGTGGAGTGCACGGCGGCCGAGGGCGTCAGGCGGATCATCGACTACAACTGGGGCTGGCACGGCATGGACGGCTCCGTCAGGCCCCGCTACGGGAACTGGGACCTGGCGATCAACATCTACGCGGTGAACCCCTGCGCCGACGGGCAGATCATGGTCGGCGGCGGGCACGACCGCCTCTGGTTCCGGATCTGGCGGACCGTGGGCAAGGACAGGCCGGAACTCGAGCAGCACATCTGCGAAGACCCGAAGCTGCGCGTGGTGACCGACCGGCTTCCGCACTACATGCAGGTCGAGACCTACACCACCATGTGCGACTGGACCAAGGACAAGACCCGGTCCGAGTGCGAGAAGGCGCTCCAGGAAGAGGAGGTGGCTTCCGGAGGCGTCTCCTTCCTCGACGAGGTGTGCGAGTTCCCGCACTACAAGTACCGCGGCCACATCGAGATCTGCGACGACAACAACTACGGGAAAGTCCTCCTCGGAGCGTCCAGCTTCATCGGGATGAACACCCCGGGGCGGATCAAGTGGATCGGCCGCACGGTCGGCCAGGATAACGAGGACGTATACCGCCGCCTCGCCGGACTGGATCGCGAGAAACTGAAAGCTCTCAGGAAGGGAGGGGTGATCTAATGACAGCAGCGGTCAGCAAAAACTTAAAAGATATGACGTTCGAGGATTTCTGTCGGACCGTTTTCGACACCACGAAGCGGTACGACAAGCCCGAAACCCTGAAAGGGGTCCGGGTCATCTCCACCACGCAGTACATCCTCGGCCCCTCCTGCGCGAACTACCTCGCGGAGCTGGGCGCCGAGACGATCAAGGTCGAGCTGCCCAAGCGGGGCGAGCCGATGCGGCACACCACGCCGTTCAACGAGCCGTTCCTCTATCCCCTCTCCCGCTGGATGCCGGACAAGGGGACGGGACTGGGCTTCTTCGGGGCCAACGCGAACGAGTACTTCCTCTCGCTCGACTTCCACAAGCCGGAAGCGATCCAGATCATGAAGCGGCTGGCGGCCAAGTCCGACGTCTTCGCCGAGAACTACCGGGCGGGCACGTTCGACCGGTGGGGGATCGGCGGGCGGCAGCACCTCAAGGTCAACCCCCGCGTCATCTACCAGTGGATGGGCGGCTTCGGCGGATGGGGTCCGGGGCGTAACCGCGCCTCCTACGACATCCTCGGCCAGGCCCAGGGCGGTTGCTTCTCGATCACCGGGTGGCACAAGGAGTACGGCGGGATGCCCTCCAAGCAGACGATCTGGATCATGGACTACTGGGGCGGCTCCATTTCCGCGTTCAACATCATGGCGTGCCTCTACTGGCGCGACAACGTCTCGGGCAAGGGGAACTTCCTGGAATACTCCCAGGTGCACGGCGCCCAGAGACACCTGACCGACTTAATCGCCCTCTACGGCAAGACCGGCATCGTCGCCCAGCGGTTCGGGAACTGGGAGCCGCTGCTGTGCGTGCACGGGATCCTCAAGTGCGGGAAGTCTTCCTACCCGAACTCGAAGAACCCGCAGGAGCAGGAAGTCGGTTTTTGCCTCGTCTCCGCCT
>CAYILU010000228.1:0-2754 GCA_964364235.1 uncultured bacterium
TCCATAAAAAAATCCGGGGGAAAGGCCGTATCGAGACCCGTCCCCTCTTCCCCACCTACCTCTTCGTCCGTTTTGCCATCGAGCAGTTTCGCACCATCCGGTATACGCGTGGCGTGGCGCGCGTAATCTCCTTCGGCCCCGAGCCCGAAGAAGTGGACCAGGGGATCATCGACGCCGTCCGCGGCAGGATGAACGAGGAGGGGTTCGTGGAGCTGATCAAGCCTCCCGTGCAATGGAAGCCGGGCCAGAGGATCAAGATAGGGGAAGGCCCCTTCGCCGGGGTCGACGCGATCTTCGTGGAGGCGCTCCCCGACCACGAGCGGGTGGTCCTCCTCCTGGACGCGGTCTCCAGTTTCCGGGTGATCCTCAAAAAGGAAGTGATCGAGGGGGCAGGGTAGGAGGGCCGTTCCGGCGTGGGAATCATGCCCGGTGACGACAGGGATGTGCTTTATTTATTTTTGTGTTTTTCGCCCATGAAAAAAACAAAATCCGACCCGAAGTAGCGGTAGCCTGCCCGCCTGCCGAAAAACCCGGACCCCGTTGTCGGGTACAGGGACGCCGATTGACGGACATCCGGATGAGGCGTAAAATGACTCATTGCGAGTCAGGAGGTGAGTCATGACGCAGATCACGCTTCGTATATCGGACCCCGAGATCGAAAAAGAGATCCGCCGGAAAGCAAAGGAATCGAGGAAATCGCTCAACAAGGTCGTTCTCGATCTGATCCGGGCCGGGGCCGGCCTTGGAGGGGGGAAGAAAAAGACTCCCCGGGGCGCATCTCTTGCGAAGTTAGCGGGCGGCTGGACGGATCAGGACGCAAGGGAGTTCGAAGAGGCGATCAAAATCTTCGAAGAGATCGACGAAGAGATGTGGAAGTGAAGATCCTCATCGACACGAACGCCTATTCGCTCTACCGGAAGGAGCACTCCCCGATCGTCAGGAAAATTGCCGACTCCGAATCGATCCTGGTCTCGCCCGTGGTCCTCGGGGAGATCCTGTTCGGTTTCCGCAAAGGCTCGCGTTTCGAGTACAACATGTCCCTTTTGACCCGGTTCCTTGAACACGAGGCGGTCGAAGTGGTCCCCATCGCCGAGGTGACGTCGGACCGGTACGCGCGGATCATGCTCCAGCTCCGGCGTCAAGGAACTCCGATCCCCTCCAACGATATGTGGATCGCCGCCCAGGCGATGGAGCACGGTGCGGAACTTCTCACCTCCGATCGCCACTTCGAGCAGATCAGCGGGCTGGTGTGCACGGTTTATTGATAAGGTTCTCCATATCCCCCCGGCGGACAAGGATGAAAACGATCCCCCGACTTCTTGGCAACTTCCCGGTTTTAAGGGTTTGCGCCGTGGTGTTGGCGGTTTCCGCCGCCGCGGCGCCCGCACGGGCGGCCGACCTTTTCCTGAACGACGAGCCCGAGATCTACGCCGCCATCGACAAGCTGAACGCGGCCGGGTACCTGCCCGGGCTCCTCGCCAACACGAGGCCGTATTCGATGCAGGCCGTCCGGGCCGCGGCGGAGACCGCCTCCAGGGAATCCCTGCCCCCGGGGTTCGACGGGGAACTCCTTCGATGGGTCACTTCCTACACCGCCCCGAAGACGATGGCCCGCGTCACCGCCGCCGTTTCCCGATCGGACGCGCGGTTCTTCCCGCCCAACAACGAGGGGATCCCGACGCCGAAAGGATGGGGGACGCTCGCCGCTTTCTCGGGCCGCGAGGAGAAGACCCCCACCCTGAGCGGCCAGTTCCGCGCCGCCTCGTTCCTCGGAGAGGGGGACGACGAGGGGAACCGGGTCCTGGACGCATCCCTCGAGGGCGGGCATAAATATTTCGCCGTCCAGGCCGGCAAGATCTCCACCTGGTACGGCCCCGGCCGCCACGGCGCGCTGATCCTCACGAACAACGCCGCCCCCTATCCCGGCGTTCGCGTCCACAATCCGGAGCCGATCCCGATGGCCGGGTGGTTCTCCTTCCTCGGCAACGTCCAGTACGACTTCTTCGCGGCGCGGATGGAGAAGAAACCGGACTACTCCCACTCGATCCTGGTCGGCACCCGCCTGGCCGCCCGCCCGAAGCCCTGGCTGGAGGTCGGCCTCTCCCGCGTCCTGCACTACGGCGGCGACGGCCGGAGCAACGGGATCTCGGAGTTCCTCACCGCCTACGGGGGGAACAACGACCCCGCAGGCCGCAGCAACACCCTTGCCGGCTACGACATCACGGTGACCCTGCCGTTCCCCTCCCAGCCCGTGCAGGCGTACTGGGACCGCGCGGGCGAGGGGGACAACCGGCTCCTCGGCACCGGGTTCCCTTGGCCGTCCCAGTGGGGGAACCTCTTCGGCGTCTATCTCCCCAAAGTGGTCGGCGCATCCCGCGTGGACCTGCGCGCCGAGTACGCCGACAACTACAGCGGATACGCGAAGACGGCGAGCTGGTACAACCATGGCGCCTATCCCCACCAGTACCGCGGAGACGTCCTCGGCCACCCGATGGGCGGCGGCTCCCGGGACTGGTTCTTCGGATCGCGGTATTTCTTCCTCCCGACGACCTTCGCCGAGGTCTCCTACGAAAGGATCCTGCACGACCGGGGGGTACAGTCCTCCATCGGATCCTCCGGCGAGCGCCGCAGGAAGATCTCGGCCGGGGTCACCGGCTGGCTCACCTCCTCCTGGCGCGCCGAGGCGCACGCCGCCACCGACCGCGTGACCACGCAGGGCGGCGTCCCGGGCTCCGAAGGAACCGACTTCTCCGC
>CAYILU010000229.1:0-2734 GCA_964364235.1 uncultured bacterium
GGTACTGCGCGAACAACTGCCCCTACTCGGTGCTCGTCTTCAACTGGTACGACTACAAGTGGGAAAAGCCCCTGGACGAGCAACTCTCCCCCGACCTCTCCGTCCGCTCCCGGGGGGTGATGGAGAAGTGCTCCTTCTGCGTCCAGCGGATCCGCCGCGTCAAGGACAAGGCAGCCGAGGAGGGCCGGAAGATCCGGGACGGCGAGGTCCAGCCCGCGTGTGTCCAGACCTGCCCCCCGGGGGCGCTCGTCTTCGGCGACCTCGAGGACCCCGACAGCGAGATCTCCCGGATGTTCCGGGACCCCCGGCGATTCCGGCTTTTCGAGCACCTGGGGACCGAGCCGCACGTCGTGTACCTGAAGCGCAGGAAGGGGGCGGGAGTATGAGCGGCGAGCACCTCCTGGCCCGCACGGACGAGGCGCAGCTTTTCCGGGACCTCTCGCGCTCCAACCGGGTGACCACCTGGAGATGGTTCGCGGGGATGGGGATCCTCGCCCTCGTGCTGCTGTGGGGGATCGGCGTCTTCGTGTACATGATGACGACGGGAATGGGGGTCACCGGGCTCAACCGGCCCGTCTTCTGGGGCGTCCTGATCGTCAATTTCGTCTTCTGGATCGGGCTCTCCCACTCCGGCACCCTCATCTCGGCGATCCTGCGGCTCACGCACGCCACATGGCGGGCCCCCATCCTGCGCGCCGCCGAGGCGATGACCGTCTTCTCGCTCCTGGTGGGCGCCCTCTTCCCCCTCGTCCACCTGGGCCGCAACTGGCGTTTCTACTACACGATCCCGTACCCGAACGAGCGGGGGCTGTGGCCGAACATGCGCTCGCCGCTGATGTGGGACGCGGTGGCGATCAACACGTACCTCCTGGGGAGCCTCACCTTCCTCTACGTCGGGATGATCCCGGACCTGGCCCTCCTGCGGGACAACTCCACGGGCTGGCGCAGGAGGCTCTACTCGATCCTTTCGCTGGGGTTCCGCGGGACGCACGCCGAGTGGCGCCGCTACCGCGTCGCCTCGACCTTTTTCGCGATCCTCATCATCCCGGTCGCCGTTTCGGTCCACTCCATCGTGTCGTGGGACTTCGCCATGGCCAAGGTCCCGGGGTGGCACAGCACCATCTTCGCCCCCTACTTCGTGGTCGGGGCGATCTTCTCCGGCATCGCCGGGGTCATCTTGGTGATGGCCGTGCTCCGCAGGGTGTTCCGCCTGGAAAAGGCGCTCACCCCTCTGCACTTCGACAACCTCGGGAAGCTGCTCTGCACTATGTCGCTCCTTTGGGGGTACTTCTACTTCACCGAGTTCCTGACGGTCTGGTACAACCGAAACCCCGAGGAGTGGGAGGTGTTCCGCTCCTACGGGAAGTCCTTTCTGCCCGTCTTCCTCCTGATGATCACCTGCAACTTCATCGTCCCGTTCCCGCTCCTGTGCCTGAGGAGGGTGAGGCGCTCGGTCCCGGCGATCTTCGGCGTCTCCCTGCTCGTCATCGTGGGGATGTACAGCGAGCGGGTCCTGATCGTGGTGGCCTCCCTGGCGCGGCGCAACGACCCGTTCATCTGGCACAACTACTTCCCGACGTGGGTGGAGCTGTCGATCACCGCCGCCTCCTTCGCGATGTTCACCATGCTCTACATGGTATTTTCGAAGATCTTCCCGATCATGGCGATCAGCGAGATCAAGGAGCGGCTCTTCCACACCACCGAGCGCGCAATCGGAAACGCCACGGCGGAGGCGATCGCACGCGTGGAAGAACACGGGGAAGGAGAAGTGAAGTGAGCGGGGTCGTCGTCATCGGGCTGTTCGACGGGGTGGAGAAGGCGGCGAGGGCCGGGAAGGCCCTGCGGTCCCTCCCGCTCCCTGCAGGGAACATCACGACCATCTCCGGGGTTCCCCTCCCCGACGGGGCGGTCTGCGAGGACCCCCGTCCCATCCGCTTCCCCAGGGTAGTCATCGCCGCCTGGTTCGTGGGAGCCCTTGCGGGGCTTGGCCTGGCGCTGGCCACCTACCTGCTCTACCCGCTGATCACGGCGGGAAAGGCGATCGTCAGCATCCCACCGACCCTCATCGTCACTTACGAAATCGCGATGCTCTTCGCCCTCATGGCCACGCTCATCGCGGGTGCGCTGGAGATGGGGCTTGGCCGGTTCAAGGCGCGGAAAGTCCACGACCCCCGGATCCACGAGGGGAAGATCGCGGTGTGCGCCCTGGTGGAACCCGGGGAGCAGGCCCGGCGGGCGGCCGGCGCGCTCACGGAAGCCGGCGGGACCGAGGTCCGGGCGGAGGAGGGGGAACTGTGAGAGGCCGCCTGTTCGCGTTCCTGGCCGTGGTTGCGCTCACCGCGGGCATCCTCCCGGCCTGCGAGCGGATCGACCGGAACATGTGGGACAGCCCGGCCTTCAAACCCCAGGAGGAGCCGGTGCGCCTCCCGCCGAAGGACTCTGTCCCCACGAAGGGGAAGGAGCGCGTTCCCCCGCCGCGGGAGGCCGCAAAGCTCGTGAATCCCGTTCAACCCACGGAGGGGGCGCTCCTCAAGGGAAAGGAACTGTACGGAATCTTCTGCGTCCCCTGCCACGGCGTGTCCGGCAAGGGGGACGGCCCGGTCGGGAAAAAGTACGTTCCGTCGCCCGTGGCGCTGCGATCGGGCAGCCCGGCCGTAAAACCGTCCGACGGCGAGCTTTTCGCCGTCATCTCCAACGGATCCGGGGGGATGCCGGCTTTCCGGGCGGACCTCGC
>CAYILU010000230.1:0-2730 GCA_964364235.1 uncultured bacterium
CGCCGATCGACGGGTCCACCGCGTTCGCAAGGAGACCCTTCTTCAACAGCTCCTGGCCAACGATCGCGCTGAACGGAAAAAGCCTCATCGGGATCCCCCTCTTCCTTTCGACATGTCGGCGCCCATCCACTCCTCGCCGCCGGCCGGGCAGAAGACGCGCCAGTGGATCTTGAAGTACTCGTCGCCGATCCAGTCCATGAGGTCCGCGCCTGTCTCGCCCACGAAGTTGAACTCCCCGTCGAACTCCAGGACGATGACCTTCCGCTGCTCCCCCTCGTAATACCGGATCCAGTGGCAGCCCGAAGGCAACGTCCCCGCGTCGATCGGGACCAGGTCCTCGTAGAGCAGCGCCAGCTTCCGGGAGATCTTTTTCAGTCCCATCGGCACCCCCTGGAGAAACAGGAGCTTCGCCCCCGTGCCGATCGGCCCGTACCGCTCCTCGATCGTCCTGCGCGCGATCGTCATCTTCGGTTCCATCTTCGGTTCCATATTCTGTCCCCCGTGTCCCCTCGATTCCTCCTACTTCTTCCTTCCGTCGCGTTCGAGCGCCGCTGCGCCTCTCGTTACATGATCGTCGTCCGGCCGCGGATCGCCGCCAGGATGGAGGCCTGGCTCATCTCCGCCAGCGAAAGGTACTTCGCCCCCATCGCGTCGGCGACGGTCTTCGCGGGCCCGCCGGAAAAGATCCCCTTCGACCGGGAGTTCTTCTCCGTCGACTCCATCGCGGCGCGCAGCGCCGCCGGGCCCATCATGATCCGGTCCGTGTCGATGACGAGGGACGTCACCCGCATCTTGCGGATCATCTTCCCGATCTTGACCGCCTCATCGAGCGGCTCCCCGCCGAAGTACGCGACGTTCGCCCTCCCGTCGGTGATGAGCACCACCAGAGGCCTGCGCGAAGGGTCTCGCACCTGCTCGGTCTCCAGCGTCTTCACCGCTGCGAACAGCCCGATGGACAACGGCGTCGTCCCGCCGGAGGAAAGCCAGGTGAGCTGCATCGCCGCGAGCGAGGCGCTCCCGGTCGGGGGGACCACCACCTCGGCCACCGAATCGCGGAAGGAGATGAGCCCCACCCGGTCCCGCTTGACGTAGGCGTCCCGGAGGAGGGAGAGCACGGCCCCCTTGGTGGCGACCATCCGCCGCTGCGTCTCCATGGAGGCGGAGGCATCCAGCACCACGAGGATGAGGTTCCCCACCTTCCGCTCCCGGCGCTTCCCCCGCAGGTCGTCGAGCCCCACGCGGACGCGGTGGGTCTCCCGGTCGACGTGCCCGCTGGCCGCGGCGGCGAACAGGGTGGCGTCGAGGGCGACGTCTCGCCCCTTCCGCCACGGGCCGCTCCGCACGTACCGCCCCCGGGAGCCGGTCGTCTTCGCCCGGCTCCGCTTCCCGGCGACGTCGGAGGGCTTGCGCCCCTTGGGGACGGAAATCTTCCGGACCTCGAAGGGGGAGGAAGGGAGCACGATGCTCTCCTCGACGAACCCCTGGCAGACGTCGCAGTCGGGGTCCCCGCAGGTGCCCGGCGCGACCGCCATCCCCCCCGCCTCGCTGCGCCGCCTCCGCTCCATCGACTGCGCGATCGCCTGCCTCTCCATCTCCTCGTCCGGGAGGGTGGGGGCCCGGTAGACCACCCCGCCGCGCTTGAGGCCGTGCGGGGTGCCCGGGAGCGGCAGGGTATCCTCGCGCTCCCCCGTCTCCATCTCGCCGGGGAAGGCCCAGGACAGGAGCCGCTCGACGTGATGCGCCTTTCTTGCGCTTACACCCGTGCGCGGGATGCGGTGCGGCAGGGAGAGCCGGATCGCGTCCCGTATGTCCGGGGCGGCCAGGGCCTCCCCTCCGCGCCAGGCGGCGAGCGCCCGGGCGGTCTTCAGGATCGCGAGGTCCCCCCGATGGCCGGCCACGCCCAGTTCGACGACGACTTCCGTGACGGTCTTGACGATCCGGTCGGCGACTTCCACCCGGCCGAGCCGCCCCCGCGAATCCTCCACCTGTCTCCGGAACGAGCCGTCCTCCCTCTCCCACTGTCCGCGGAACCCCGGGGCATCCCGCTCGAAGTCGAGAACCCGCTCCACGATCCGGCGGCGAAGCAACAGGTCGCGCTCCCCCGAAACCTCCACGCACAACCCGAAACGGTCCAGCAACTGCGGGCGAAGCTCCCCCTCCTCCGGGTTCATCGTCCCCACAAGGATGAACCGCGACGGGTGCGTGTACGTCACACCCTCACGCATCACCACGTTCACCCCCGAAATCGCGACGTCCAGCAAAACGTCCACCACGTGGTCGTCCAGCAGGTTCACCTCGTCGATGTACAACACGTTCCCGTTCGCCTTCCCCAACACCCCGGGCTCGAACTTCTTCTCCCCGTCCCGAAGAGCCGCCGAAAGGTCCAGGCTCCCCACCACCCGGTCCTCCGACGCGTTCAGCGGAAGGTCCACAACCTCCACCGCCCGGCGCTCGTAGACCAACCGCTCCCCCGACGACTCCCGCGCGCGGCACTCCCCGCACAACGGCGACCCTTTCAGGCACCCGAACCGGCAACCCGAAACCGTTTCCTTCGACGGAAGCACCGCCGCGAACGCCCGGACCGCCGTCGTCTTCCCCGTACCCTTCTCCCCGCGGATCAGGACCCCGCCGATCGACGGGTCCACCGCGTTCGCAAGGAGACCCTTCTTCAACAGCTCCTGCCCCACGATCGCGCTGAACGGAAAGGAACGCATAACCGTTTCTCTCTTT
>CAYILU010000231.1:0-1098 GCA_964364235.1 uncultured bacterium
CCACCTGCGCGTTGTTGTTGATCGCCATCGCGTTCGAGGACGACCAGCCGGGGGGGGTCATGAACACGTAGAACCCACCGGAATAGACGAACCCCTTTTCGGAATTCGCCTGGAGGGAGGACACCGCGACAAGCCCGGATTCGTTTATCCCGCGCGGCACTGCGAAACTGGCGCCTGGGGGGCAGATGTTCAGGTATCCCCTTCCGGGGAGGAACAGCCTCGCCGTGTTTTCGGCGCTTCCCAGGATCTGCCCCGCCGCGTTGGCGCCGACCACGACCGAGAATCCCGGGAGAAGCTCCACCACCCCGTTCCGGGAGACATAGGCCCCGAACTCCCCGGTCCCGGTGACGGCCCCGTCCTCACCGACGTAGAGAGCCTCGGAGAACGCCCATCCCGGCGTGGGGTCGAGGTAAGCCCTTCCGCTGAAGAGGAAGGCACGGGGGCGCCCGCCGATTACGGCGGTCCCTGCTACGTCCCCCTGTCCGTTTACCCAGAAAGCCCTGGCCCCGCTCGCCCCGGGAGGAAGGATCTCCGTGAGCCCGCCGCCCGACCACAGGAACCCCCGCTCGCCCGAACCGGTGAGGCCGTACCCGGCGACCTCTCCCCGGGCGTTGACGCTTACCGCGCGCGATTCGACCCAACCGGCCGGGTGGATGTCGACGTAGGAGTACGAGCCGCCGCCGGCCTGTGCGAAGGGCAGTCCGAAAAAAGAGAGGAGAAGAAGGCCAACGGCAACCGTTTTCATCGGGTCCCTTCAGGAGCTTGATTCCATCAGGGAATATCCATAGCAATGTTCGGTCCACACTTTCCGGAAACATAATGTCCTGATTTCAAATACTTTTTCCCCTTAAGTGATCATCGGCAAGGAACAGCCGGGAAAAATATTTCTTATGTTTACCCGTTGTGGGTAATTATTTACCCATTGTTGCCATCGTACGTTCCTGGTTATTCGGGTTTGCGAGCGGAGAGGTAAACGGACAGGGGCAGCGGCGTGAAGCCGAAGGCGGAATAGAACGGTTCATGATCGCAGACGTTTTCCT
The DNA here is from genome assembly GCA_964364235.1 of uncultured bacterium. GTDB lineage: Bacteria > Desulfobacterota > Deferrimicrobia > Deferrimicrobiales > Deferrimicrobiaceae > JAKALO01. Next base: position 1,041 of record CAYILU010000231.1, read on the forward strand.
GAAGGAGCATCCGGAGCTGGTCCGTCGTCAAGGGGAACCGTTCCAGCCGTTCCAGGCT
>CAYILU010000231.1:1198-2714 GCA_964364235.1 uncultured bacterium
CCCGGCCAGCTCGTTGAGGAATGCGTCCCCCGGCCCGAAGATCACGGAGGGGCGGAAGATCGTCCACCGCAGCCCGGACCGCCGGACGAGATCCTCCGCCCGGCCCTTGGAGTCGAAGTATCCCGTCGGCCCGCCGGCCCGCGCCCCCAGGGCGCTCATGTGGATGAACCGGGGGATCCCCCACAGCCTGGCGGCGTCCACCGCGTTCCGGGTGGCCGTAACGTGCAGCCGCTCGAACGTGATCCCCCGCGCCGGGAACTCCCGGATGATCCCGACCAGGTGCACGACCGCCGTCGTCCCCTGGGCCGCGTTCTCCACCGACTCCCGGTTCGTCACGTCCCCCAAGGTGATCCGGCCCCCCTTCCGGATGTCCTCCGGGATGCGGCTTTCCGACTCCGGACGGACCAGGAGCCGGGGCAGGAAACCCCGGGCGATCAAGGCCCGGCACACATGGGTTCCCACGTAACCGGTCCCGCCCGTGACGAGGACTTCCCGGTAATTCATGAATGCACTATATCCCATGCTCTCTTCGATGCCGGAATCGCCCCCGGGATTGCATTCTCCTTGCCTCCCACCTCGCTTTATGGCATCTACTACAACTCTGGGCCGTTCTCACGGGCTCGCATTCCACGCGGAAGGAGGAAGGAGCGATGCCAACGTATTCCTTCAAGTGCAAGAAGTGCGGCAAGCGGTTTCAGGAGATGCTTTCCTTCCGGGAGTTCGAGGAAAGGAAGCGGAAATGCCCGAAGTGCGGAAGCGGGAGCGTCGCCCAGCTCCTGGAAAGCTTCTACGCGAAAACGTCTAAAAAATCGTAGGCGGGAGGTTTCGTGGAGGAGTTCTCGGGAGTCGAAACGTGGCGCGTCTTTCGGATCATGAGCGAGTTCGTGGACGGGTTCGAGTCCCTCCGCAGCATCGGCCCCGCGGTTTCCGTCTTCGGGAGCGCGCGCGCGCATCGGAACACATGGGCCTACAAGACCACGATGAAGACGACCGAGATCCTCTCGCGGCGCGGATACGCCATCATTTCCGGAGGCGGCCCCGGCATCATGGAGGCGGCCAACCGCGGCGCCAAGCGGGGGAAGGGGCTCTCGATCGGCCTGAACATCCAGCTCCCGATAGAGCAGAAACAGAACCCGTACCAGGACAAGTCTCTTGTCTTCCGCCACTTCTTCTCGCGGAAGGTGATGTTCGTCAAGTACGCCTCCGGGTATCTCATCATGCCCGGGGGGTTCGGAACGCTCGACGAGTTCTTCGAATCCCTGACCCTGCTCCAGACCGGCAAGATCCGCCGCTTCCCGGTCGTGATGATGGGAAAGAAGTACTGGAAGGGGCTCCTCCGATGGATGGAGAGCACGATGGTGGCGGAGGGGACCATCTCCGCCTCGGACCTCGACTACTTCCATGTGACCGACGACCCGCAACAGGCCGCGGATCACATCATCAAATTCCACAAGGAGCGCGTCCTTCCCGTCGGGGAACGCAGGAAGACGGTCCTCCCGTCCGAGGAGCCGCCGAC
>CAYILU010000232.1:0-2650 GCA_964364235.1 uncultured bacterium
ATTCATCTTTGCGTTATTACAAGGAATTAATCCCGTTTCCGTGCCGCTTATGGTAATATTCTTTGGTTATGAAATCCCTCCGCGTTCTCATCCTTGACGACGACCCGAAGTTCCTCGCGCAGATGGAGGGAATCCTCTCCCGCGAGAAATACTCCGTAACGACCGCAACCGATTTCGAGGAGGCGGGGGCAGCCATTCGCCGCGTCAGGGGCCGGACCATCGTCCTCTCCGGGCTGAAGGTCGGTGGGAAACACAGCATTTCGTTCCTGCAGGATACCCTGAAGAAATACCCCCAGGTCCCCTTCACCTTCCTTTCCACCTCGCCTTCTCTCGAATCGGTCATCGAGGCGCTGAAGCAGGGGGCCTACGACTTCCTCCGGAAGCCGGTCGACCCCGGCATCCTCCTGCACTCGGTCGCCCGGGCGGTCCAGAAACTCAACTTGAGCCTGGAAAGCGAGAAGCTGGAAAGAGAAACCGGCGAACGGCTGGCCCGCATCCAGGACGAACTGAAGCAGGCCCGGATCCACGTCGCCTACAAGGGGTTCCTGGTCTCGATGGTGGGTCACGACTTCAAGTCGATCCTGACCGTGCTGGACGGCTACATGCAGATCATGATGGAGAAGTGCGCTGCCTGCACCCTGGAGGAGCCCCCGAAGCTCCTGGACCAGGCGGGCCGGACGCTGACCCGGCTGCAGACGATGGCGAACACCCTCCTCGATTACGAAGCGGCGGAAAAAGGGCAGCTGCGGGTCGAGCCGAAGGAATTCCTGATCAACACGATCCTCGACGACTGCGTGACCTTCTACCGCCCCTACGCCGAGCAGAAAAGGGTGAAGGTCCTGCTGGAAAGGAATCTCCCGCGCGTCAAGGTGAAGGGCGACCCGGCAAGGGTCTTCCAGATCCTCGACAACCTCCTCTACAACGCCATCAAGTTCACCCCCCCCGACGGGGAGATCCGCCTCGGCGTGAAAGAACCAGAAAACGGCTCCGCAACCGTGTGGGTCCACGACACCGGGATCGGCATCCCCAAAATGATGTTGGAGAAGATCTTCTCGGAGGACCTTGTCGTCGCGGACATGAACGCCACCGCCCGGATCGGGCTGGGCCTGAACATCGCAAGGAAGCTGATCGAAGCCCAGAACGGGAGGATCTGGCTGGAGAGCGAATCCGGCAAGGGCACCAGGGTTTTCTTTTCCCTTCCTGCGTAATAGTTTGCCTAAATATGTTTACATAATAATACAGAAATGTGTTATAAGGTAAACGTATGAAAGCGTATGCAGAACGACATATCCGCCGCTCCGAACTTTTCCAACTGATCCTTCTCCAGCATCTCTATGCCCGTCCCGAAAGCGAACATCTTGTATTCCAGGGGGGAACGGCGATCCGGTGGTGCCACGCCGGCGATCGCTTTTCCGAGGACCTCGATTTTGTCACACACCTGGATCGGCCTGTGCTGGAGAAGTTGATGCGGTCCGTCGAGACGCCTGTCACGAGGGAGTCCATTGCTCATTTCGGGCCGGGCCGGCTCACTGTCACCCCCCGTGGGCAACGCGATGAAGGCACAGTATGGCGGATGGTTTTCGAGCCGCAAAACGCGCGGGACAAGATCACGGTCAAGGTGGAATGCGAGCGACTGCAAGAGGGAGCAATCCTGGCGACGGAACCCCGCGTGCTGGGGATGCAGTCGGCGGTCTCCTACCTGATCGGGGCGAGCGAATTTCGCATCCCCCGTCCCAATTCGGTGCTGGTGGTCGAGACTCCCGAGGAGATACTTTCCGACAAGGTGCGCGCTTTGCTGGAGCGTCCCTACCTGAAGGGGCGGGATATCTACGATGTCTGGCATCTTCGGGACCGGTTGCGCATTCCTGTTGTCCGCAAGGTGATGGAACGCAAGTTTTCGTGCTATGCGGCCCCGTTCACTCCACGGCGACTTCCCCGCTGGTTCGAGTCGGCCGACGAAGAGTTGGTAAAAGCGATCGAGGGGGATCTCCGCCGTTTTCTTCCTCCGGAGACGATGGAGGTCTGCCGTGGCGACGGGTATCGCCGATTCCTCGATGCGGTAAAAGGGATCTTCAGGGAACTGCGCGAGATCGGCGTGGTGGTTCCCTCATGAGCACCCTCGATACCCTTCAGGCGCTCCCCCGGCTCTTCCGTTCCGCCGACCTGTACAAATTCACCGGAAACGCCAATGTTTTTCTGACCCGCGCCCGTGAACGGGGGCTGATCACCCGTCTGACTCGCGGCGTCTATCTCAATGCCCGGTTGAAAGGGGAACCTTCGCTGGAGGAGGCCGCCTGTTTTATCCGCACCCCTTCCTACATCAGCGCCGAATGGGCATTGCATCTGCACGGCATCATCCTTCAGGCCCCCACGGTCTGCACGGTGCTTACCCTCAGCACCGCCGTCGGGGTTCGCCGAAACCTCATCCGGCACGGCGTCACCATCGAATACTCCCACATCAGCAACCGGCTCTATTTCGGGTTTGAAACGCGGGACGGCTTCAACCTGGCTCTACCCGAAAAGGCGCTGCTGGACGCCGTCTACTATCGGCATATCGTTCCGTTTGCCGATGAACTGGAGATGGATCTGCTGGATGTCGATCGTCTGCGCCAGATGGCCCGCTCATTCCCGTTGCGGGTGAGGGCGGCGG
>CAYILU010000233.1:0-2638 GCA_964364235.1 uncultured bacterium
GGACGATCACCTTGGGGTTTGGGCCGGGCCGGACCGTAATCTCCCGGGTCTTCTCCACCGCCAAAGGCTCGTTGACAAAGCGCAGGCGATGCACTCCCACGGGAAGTTTCAGATCGTGGATCGGCGTATCGCCGATGTACTTGTTCCCGTTAAACACTTTTGCCCAAGGTATCGCCTGTACGACTTCGATCGATCCTGTCTGCTGTTCCAATTCCAGATGGAAACTCTTTACCTGCGCAAGGAGGTCCGCCTGCACGCTTTTTCCGATAAATCCCTCCTTGTGGAACGCAATCATTTTCCCAAACCAAGGGGCCAAGTCGATCCCGAGCGGCGTTTTCCCCAAGGGTGTCCCGTCCTCAAGGGAGATGGAAACCCCGGTCGGATCCGTTTCGATGAGAACGGTTCTTGACGGCGGAGGCGGGACCGCTGCCGTCACCGGCGGCCTGGGCAGGGTTGCGGCCGGCGGCACTTTCCGCGAACGAACCGCCTCCCCCGCGGCACCGGGGAGGGGCGCGTGCGACGCCTGACTTGCTTCCTCGGGTAGTTTGACAGGATGCGGGGATGCAGTCGACATCTTCCATAATCCGTATCCCCCTGCGGAAATCACCACCAAGACCGACAGGACCCCGATCTTCGTCCTACTCCTTCGACTCCGCTCCCCGTAACCTTCCCTTCTCTCCCGAACGAAATCCCCGTCGCCGCCCCGATGGGTCGAAGACGCGGTAATCGTCTCCTCCTCGCCCCCTTCACCAGGGAACAGATCGTTCCAGAAGGCCAGTAAATCCGCCCTTCCGGCAACTTGAGGAACGACGGCGCAGACAGCCTGCGAGAATTCCTCCGCGTCCCTGTAACGATCGTGCCGGGCGCCCGAAAGACCTTTCCTCACGACCCCGGCCACATCGGGAGGCAAAGCGGGCAACTCCATGTTTCTTCCGTCGAATTCCCTTAAGCGGGCAATCGTTTCCGCAGGCGATTCCCCCGTGAAGAGGCGCCGGGGAAGATAAAACTCGGCAGAGATCACCGCGGCCGCGAACAGGTCGGAACCCGTGTTCGCCTCTTCTCCCCGCGCCTGCTCCGGAGACAGGTACGCAACCTTTCCCTCCAGGCCGCTTGCCGTGTCCGTTTGCTGGCGCGCTGCGCGAGAGATCCCGAAGTCGGTGATCTTTACCAGTCCCCCGCGAGAGAGCAGAACGTTGGAGGGGCTGATATCACGATGAATGATCCCCCTTGAGTGGAGATGACCAATCCCCGCAAGGATACCCCCGATCCAGTGACCCCAGACCGGTAAAGGAATCGATACCCCGCGCGTCCGCGCCTGGGAGACGACCTGTGCCAGGTTCCACCCGTCGATAAATTCCATCGCGAGGAAATAGGATCGCCCCTCCTTTCCGAAATCGAACACCTGGACAAGGTTGGGATGGACAAGCGATGCGGCAATCCGCGCCTCCCGCACGAAAAGGTCACGAAAGCGAGGTTCCGAAGAGAACCGGGGAAGAATGATCTTTACGGCGACTTTTTTCTCGAACCCTTCCTCGCCCCGGAGACGGCAAAGATAGACCTCCGCCATCCCCCCCGAGGCGATCTTGCGGATGACGGAATACTTTCCGATCCGGTCGGGCGGCATCCCCGCCACCCTATCTCCTGCCGCTTTCGCCGGGGATCCCCAGCTGCTTCATCTTCCGGTGGATGCTCGTCCGGTCCAGCCCTAACTTCTCGGCGGTGCGGCTGATGTTGTAGTCGTTCTCCCGCAGCTTGCGCTCCAGGTACGCCTTCTCGAAGGCCAGCGTCGCCTCCCGGAAATCCTCCGCCCCGAAGGCCTGCTCCAGGGGGGGGAGCCCCTGGGGCTGATCGGCGACCAGCACCCGGCGCACGGCCTCCTCCTCGATCCTTTGCCCCATCGAGAGGATCACGAGGCGCTCCACCACGTTGCGCAGCTCGCGGACGTTCCCCGGCCAGGGGTGGGCCATCAGCCGCCGCATCCCCTCCGGGGAGAACGCCTTCCTCTCCTTCCCCTGCTCCAGGCAGACTTCCAGGACGAAGTGGCCCGCGATCGACGGGATGTCCTCCCTGTGGTCCCGCAGGGACGGGACACAGACCGGGAAGACGTTCAGCCGGAAGTAGAGGTCCTCGCGGAACCGGCCGGCGGCGAGCTCCTTCGGGAGGTTGCGGTTCGTGGCCGCGATTATCCGGACGTCGGTCCGGATCTTTTCCCCGCCGCCGATCCGCTCGAACGACCTCTCCTCCAGCACCCGCAATATCTTCGACTGCGTCCTCTGGCTCATGTCCCCGATCTCGTCGAGGAAGAGCGTCCCCCCGTCGGCCATCTCGAACCTGCCGCGGCGCCTGCCGGTAGCCCCCGTGAATGCCCCGCGCTCGTGCCCGAAGAGCTCCGACTCGATCAGCTCCTCGGGGATGGCGGCACAGTTCACCGCGACGAAAGGCTTGCCCGCCCTGCGGCTGTGGCGGTGGATCTCCCGGGCGACGATCTCCTTCCCGGAGCCGTTCTCCCCGCTGACAAGGATCGAGGCGTTCGTCGGGCCGGCCGCGGCGATCTCCGCGCGCAGATTCCGCATCGCCTCCGATTCCCCCACCAGCCGGTACTTCCGCTCCACGCGCTCCTTGAGCTCCACGTTCTCCG
>CAYILU010000234.1:0-2635 GCA_964364235.1 uncultured bacterium
CCCGGAACCGCTCTCCGTAGTTTCACCAGGACCCGGCGTTTCCCTGTAAAATCAAGTCATCAAATCCTTCTTCCGGGGATCCTTGGAAAACCGCCTCAAGACCGTCATCGAGGAAGTGGACAGGGCGCGCAAGGGGCTGGCCGCGTACGCCGTCCTCGTGGTCTGCCTCACCGTCGCCTGCTTCTTCCACGCCGAGCCGCTCCTGCGATTCCTCGTCCGCCTCCTGGGCCGCAAGCTCGTCGCCTACTCCCCCGCGGAGGGTTTCCTGGCCCTGCTGAGCCTCTCGCTCTACTGCGGCCTCACGCTCTCGCTCCCCGTCGGCGCCTGGCTCCTCTGGCGAGGCGCCGTGGCTCGCTGGATCCCGGGCTGGAGGGGGTGGGGGGCGGCGGTCATCCTCCTGGCGTCCGCCCTGTTCGTCTCCGGCGTCCTCCTGGGATATTACGTCCTTCTCCCCGCGGGGATCGGGTTCCTCGTCAGCTTCGAGTCGGAGAAGGTGGCCGCCCTTATTTCGGCCCGCAAATTCATCTCCTTCTGCGGCACGATGCTCCTCGCCCTCGGACTCTCGTTCGAGGCGCCCCTGATCTCCTACTTCCTGGCGCGGATCGGATGGCTCACACCCCGCCTGTTCCGGAAACGCTGGCGGCACGCCATCCTGATCTGCACCGTGCTCGCCGCGGTGCTCACCCCGACTCCGGACGTCTACAACATGACGCTTATGATCCTGCCGCTCCTGGGCCTCTTTTTCGTCAGCTTCGCGGTCGTCTGGTTCGTCGACAAGACGAGGAAACCCGAAGGGGCCCCGCAACCCTGAGCACTCCCTATTTTCTGGGATGCTTTTCGTGCCATTTCCGGAAGATCCGCTCCAGCTTGTCCTTGTAGGCGATGGTGAGGAAGATGGCGACGACGGCGATCCCCGACAGGAAGAACAGGTTGACGTATTCCTTGTCCCTCAGAAAGTGCCCGCCGAAAGTGAGCATGAGCGTTCCGAGCAGCCTCCCCGTGGACGCGATCGTCAGGAACTCCAGGGTGGTGAGGTGCCCGAGCCCTAAGATGTAGCAGAGGATGTCTTTAGGAAAGCCGGGAATGAGAAATAGCAGGAACACGAGGAAGGCGCCCTTGTGGTGAAGGAGATAGTCGAACCGGTTCATCGTCGACTTGTCCACGAACCGGTCCGTGAGGGGCCGGCCGAAACTCCGGGACAACGAAAATGCGACGTAGGACCCGAGTGAAAGCCCGATCGTCGAAAGCACCGTGCCGACGAGCGGCCCGTAGAGAAATCCCCCCAGTAAACCGGTGGCCTCACCGGGGATCGGCGCGGCCACGACCTGGACCACCTGGAGCGCGATGAAGCCGGCGAAGCCCCAGGCCCCCAGCGAGTCGATGAACCGGTGCATCCTCTCCCTGTCCAGGAAGAACCGTACGAGGCCGGTCTCGTAAAGGAAAACCGTGACGGCGACCAAGGCTGCGACGAAGATCAGCGGCTTCAGCCAGACGCGATTCTTCTCCTGCGGCTGCATGGCGTCATTATAAGGAACGGGGGACTATTGCGTGAGGCCAAATTCGAGGAACCGCGAAAATACTTCCCCGGGCAGTACGGCGGCGCCTTGGGGGATCCTGCCCAGGTAGCGCTCCCCGGCGAGGCGCCGCACCTCGTCCTCGTTGGTCTCCCGGGCGGGGGAAGGGTCCGCCGGGAGGTCGGAAAGGACAACCCCGAACAGCGAAAGCCCCTCCGACTCGAGATACCGGATCGTTAGCCGGACGTGGTTCAGCACGCCGAGCCGGTTCCCCGCGACGACCAGGACGGCCAGAGACGATTCGCGGGCGAGATCCGCGAAGGAGTACCCCTCGACGATCTCCACGGAGATTCCGCCCGCGCCCTCGACGAGGACGACGTCGGACGTCCTCGCCGCCTCCTCTATCGCGCCGCGTATCCGGCCGATGTCGATCGACGCCCCTTCCCGGCGGGCGGCGAGGTGGGGCGACAGGGGCGCGGAAAGGGGATAGAGGCAGACCGCCGTAAGGGGCAGCGAGGGGGCGACGGCGTCGCGAAGGGCCGCCGCGTCGGCAGGGAACGGGCTCCCGCCGGGTCCGGGCCGGCACCCCGATTCAACGGGCTTGAGCGGAAAGACGGTGATCCCCTCCGCCGCCAGGCGCCTGGCGAGCAGGCAGCCCACGTACGTCTTTCCCACGCCGGTGTCCGTACCCGTCACGAGGAGGCGCAAACACCGTGAGGGAGGCGCATCCGCCATCAGAAATGATCCTTCGGAAAGCCTTCCGTGGAGAGGATCTCGCAGATCGCCCATCCGGCGACGGCCACCAGGTCCTCGATTTCCCTCTCCGTGGAAGACAGCGGGGGCATCAAAACGATGACGTCGCCCAGGGGCCGGAGGATGATCCCACGCTCTCTCGCCTTCCGGACGACTCTCTGCCCGATTTTTCTCTCCGGCGGAAAACGCTCCTTAATCTCCCGGTCGGCGACGATCTCGATCCCGGCCATCAGCCCCTTCTGCCGGATGTCGCCGACGTTGGGGTGCGAGGCGAGACCCGCAAGGGATCGCGCCATGAGCGCGGATAGCGCGGACACGCGCGCCGGCACGTCCTCCCGCCAGAAAATGGAGAGAGTCCCCAGCGCCGC
>CAYILU010000235.1:0-2612 GCA_964364235.1 uncultured bacterium
GCCTTTGCGACGATGTCGTTCGGGAACACCTCGTGGATCGTCGTGTTGAACACGCCGTACGACGAAGTGACGGGTTTCATCCGGGGAAATTTGAAGGATACCATGGGGCTCCTCGGCATCGTTGTGCTTGCTTTAAGTCTTGCTTCCTTTTTCATGCACAGGAACTACCGCCAGAAAGTGAGCGCCCAGCAGGAAGCAAAGCATCTAAGGGAAAAGCAGGGGCTGATGGAGGCGTTGCGGGAGACGCGCGACTACCTGGAGAACCTTTTCGGCTACGCGAACGCCCCCATCATCGTCTGGGACCCGGCATCCCGGATCACCCGGTTCAACCGCGCCTTCGAGCGCCTGACAGGTTATGCCGCCGGCGAGGTCATCGGCCGGGAACTCCGTATGCTCTTCCCCGAGGGGAGCCGGGAAGAATCGCTTTCCAGGATCGCACGCACCTTGAGCGGCGAATACTGGGAGTCGGTGGAAATACCGATCCTTCGCAAGGACGGGGAGACCCGGCTTGCGCTCTGGAACTCGGCGAACCTCCGCGCCGAGGACGGGTCGACGGTCATCGCCACCATCGCCCAGGGGCAGGACATCACCGAGCGCGCGCGGGCGGTGAGGGATCTCCGCCGCCGCATCCGGGAGCTGGACGTGCTTTACACGATCGGGCGCGCCGCCGCGCAATCGGTGAGCCTGCAGGAGATACTCGATAACGCCTTGGAGGCGACGATCACGGCTCTCCGGGTCGAGACGGGCGGGATCTTTCTCCTGGAACCGGACGGCAGGACGATGACGATGTCCGCGCATCGCGGCCTCTCCGACGAATTCGTAAAGAACACGCGGAAGATCCAATTGGGCGAGGGCGTTTCCGGCCGCGCCGCCGCCGAGAGAAAACCCGTCGTTCTCAACGTATCGGACTATCCATCTGAGCGGCTGGCTCCGTTTGTCGTCCGGGAAGGGCTCCAGACCCTGGCGAGCACGCCTCTCATCTCCGCCGGCGAACTGGTCGGGGCACTGAACCTGGGGTTGCGTCACCACCGCGCTTTTCCGCCGGAAGAGTTGCAACTGCTGGAAACCATCGGCCAGATGTTGGGGCAGGTGGTTCGAAACGTGCAGCTGTACGAGAGCGTTCAACAAGAGCTGGCCGAGCGAAAGCAGGCGGAGGAAACGCTGCGACGCCAGCGCGACGAACTGGACGCCAGCTCCCGCATTCTCGGCGCGATCTTCAGCACGAAGGACCTGAACGAGCGCCTGTACCTCATCCTGGACAAGGTGATGGAGTTTCTTGGCGTGGAGTTCGGCTGCATTTACCTCGTGCGGGGGGACGCGGTGGAACTGCGCTCCTGGCGGGGCATCTCCGATGAATTCCGAGCTCACGCACTCTCCTTCCCCGCCGACAGGCCGCCCGGTCTCATACGAGGACCGGCCGTCATCCATGAGCGGCTGGGCGAGGGGTCCCTCATGCCCGAGTTCGCAAAATCCGGCGGGGTGCAGTCCTGTGCAAGCTTCCCCTTGAACATACCGGGGCACGGAGGGGGCGAGGAGGTCGAATGGCTGGGGACCCTGGTGGTAGGCAGCCGCCGTTTCGAGGCGTTGAGCAAGTTTGATGTCGAGGCGCTGCATGCAATGGCCGGCCAACTGGCGCTGGCGATCGACCACGCCCGTTCCTACCGCCATGCGGAGGGGCGTCTGGCCCGCCTTCAGGCCCTGAGGGATATCGACAGGGCCATCATCCAGGACATCGACCTGGGACAAGCGCTGCACATCGTCCTGGAGCGGGTGCCGAGGGAACTGGGCGCCGATGCCGCGGCAATCAGCCTGCTGGACGAAACGAAATTGCAGATGGGCGTTTTTTCCATGCGGCTGCCGAACGGGACGTTCGTCGAGGAGGAAGCGTTCTCACTCGCGGACAGCCTCCTCCACTGGTTCGTGGAGCGGCAGGAAACCATCATCATCTACGACACGATGCAGGACCCCCGCGTGCAGATGAACCACAGGCTGTTCCGCGATCACAGGGTTTTTTCCTATCTCGGCGTTCCGCTGATCGTCCAGGACAAGACCATCGGGGTTCTCCACATCCTGACAACGCATCCGAAGGTGTTCGACGCCGAGGACGTGGAGTTTTTCCGCACGCTGGCGGGACAAACGGCGATCGCCATCGAGAACACCCGGGCGAACGAGGCGCTCCGCGTGTCGGAAAGGAAATACCGCACGCTCTTCGAGGAATCGAAAGACGTGGTCTATATCAGCACCCCCGAGGGAAGGTTCATCGACATCAACCCGGCGGGCGTCGCGTTGTTCGGGTATTCCTCCAGGGAAGAACTTCTCGCGGCCGATATTCCCAGGGACCTCTATGTCGACCCCCGCGATCGGGAAAGGTACCGGCAGGCGATGTCTCGGGACGGGTACGTGAAGGATTTTGAAGTGGCGATGAAAAGAAAGGACGGAGAGAAACTGATCGTGCTGTCCACCGCCACGGCGGAATACGACAAGAACAGATCCATCGTGGCGTACCGGGGGATAATGAGGGATATGACCCGTTTCAAGCAGCTTGAGCACCAGCTTGCCCAATCCCAGAAGATGGAGGCGATAGGGAGGCTGTCCGGCGGGTTGGCGCACGA
>CAYILU010000236.1:0-2586 GCA_964364235.1 uncultured bacterium
AATAACTGAATCGCCATTCATTTTTCGCAAACCGAACGCATCTTTCCCGGGAGGTGGGAGGCATGTTTCCGAAGATCCGCCGGGTGGCCGTGCTCGGGTCGGGGGTGATGGGATCGGGGATCGCCGCGCACCTCGCAAACGCCGGGATCCCGTGCCTGATGCTCGACATCGTCCCCCCGCAGCAGACCGATGAGGACAGGAAAAAGGGGCTGGCCGAAAAGAGCCCGGCCTTCCGCAACCGGTTCGCCGCGAAGGGGCTGGACGGCATAAAGAAGAGCCGCCCCGCCCTCCTCTATTCCCCGAAGGACCTGGGGCTGATCTCGATCGGAAACCTCGAGGACGACCTGGAGAAGGCCGTCGCATGCGACTGGGTCGTGGAGGTGGTCGTCGAGAACCTGGAGATCAAGCGGGCCCTCTACGACCGGATCGAGAAGCTCTGGAAGCCGGGGACGGTGGTCACCTCCAACACCTCCGGCATCGCCATCTCGCAGATGATGGGGGGGCGCGGCAAGGCATTCCGGCGCCACTTCCTGGTGACGCACTTCTTCAACCCGGTGCGCTACATGAAGCTCCTGGAGCTGGTGGCCGGCGAGGACACCGACCCGGAGATCCTGCGCGGCATGGCGGAGTTCGGCGAGCGTCGGCTGGGAAAGGGGATCGTCTACGGGAAGGACACCCCGAACTTCATCGGGAACCGGATCGGGGTCTTCGCGATGATGTACGCGATGCACGCGATGGTCGCGGACGGTCTCACCATCGAGGAGGTCGACAAGATCTTGGGGCCCGCGACGGGGCGCCCCAAGTCCGCCGCCTACGGGACGGCCGACCTCGTGGGGCTCGACACGCTCCTGCACGTCTCCGACAACGTCTACCGGAATCTGCCGGACGACCCGGCGCGCGAGCTTTTCCGCCCCCCGCCCTTCGTGAGCGACATGGTCAGGCGCGGGTGGCTCGGGCGAAAGGCGAAGAGCGGCTTCTTCAAGATGGAAGGGAAGGGCGAGGACAAGAAGATGTTCGTCCTCGATTACAAGACGATGGACTACCGGCCGACGGCGAAGATCAGCTTCCCGTCGCTTGACGCCGCCAAGGGCGAGGAGGACATCGGGGCGCGGATCCGGAAAGTGATCTCCGGAGACGACAAGGCCGCCGCCTACGCGTGGAAGATCCTCTCCGACACCCTGCTCTACTCGGCGAGGCGGATCCCCGAGATCTCCGACGACATCGTCAACGTCGACAACGCGATCAAGTGGGGGTTCAACTGGACGCTCGGCCCCTTCGAGACGTGGGACGCGATCGGCGTTGCGGAGTCCGTCGAGCGGATGCGGAAGGAGGGGAAGGAGATCCCGGGGAATGTCGAAAAGATGCTCGCCGGGGGGAGCACCTCCTTTTACCGCAGCCGCAACGGGGTCCCGGAGTTTTTCGACTTCGCATCGGGAACGTACAAGCCCGTCCCCGTCTCCCCGGACGTCATCTTCCTGCCTTCGCTCGCCGAGCGGAACAAGGTGGTCCGGCGCAACCCGGGCGCTGCGCTCTACGACATCGGCGACGGGGTCCTGTGCCTGGAGTTCCACACCAAGATGAACACGATCGACGGCGACATCATCTCGATGATGAACGAGGGGGTGGCGCTGGCGGAGAAGGAGTTCGCCGGGATGGTGATCGCCAATCATGCGGAGAACTTCTGCGTGGGGGCGAACATCATGCTCGTCTTCATGGCGGCGCAGAACAAGGACTTCGTCGCCATCGAGAAGATGGTCCGCGAGTTCCAGGACGCCTGCATGCGGCTGCGATACTCCGGGAGGCCCGTCGTGGCCGCACCCGCGGGGATGGCGCTGGGCGGCGGCGCGGAGATCTGCATGGGCGCCGACCGGATCCGCGCGGCGGCGGAGACCTACATGGGGCTGGTCGAGGTGGGCGTGGGGCTCCTGCCCGCGGGCGGGGGGACCAAGGAGATGGTAATCCGCCACCTCGAGGGGATCCCCGACGGGGTCGCCGCCGACCCGCTCCCGTTCCTGAGGAAGGCGTTCGAGACGATCGGGATGGCGAAAGTCGCCACCTCGGCGAAGGAGGCCCGGGAGCTCGGCTTCCTGCGTCCGTGGGACAAGATCGCGATCCAGCGCGACTTCCTCATCCGGGAGGCGAAGAACACCGTCCTGGCCATGAACCGCGAGGGGTACGAGATGCCCCGGCCGCGCACGGACATCGCCCTGCCGGGACGCTCGGAATACTCCTCCTTCGTATACGGACTCTACGCGATGAAGGCCGCCGGGTACATCAGCGAGTACGACGAGCGCGTCGGGCGCAAGATCGCCTTCGTGATCACCGGGGGCGACGTCCCCGCCGGCACGAAGCTCTCCGAGCAGGACCTGCTGGACCTGGAGCGGGAGGCGTTCCTGTCCCTTTGCGGAGAGGGAAAGACCCAGGCGCGCATCCAACACATGTTGATGAAAGGGAAGCCGCTGCGCAACTAGCGGAGAAGAACCGGGGAAACCGCTCCCCAAGGAGGATACCGATGGCGAAAGCATACATCCTCTCCGCGGTCCGCACGGCGATCGGGAGGGCCTACAAGGGGAGCCTCAAGGACAC
>CAYILU010000237.1:0-2565 GCA_964364235.1 uncultured bacterium
GAGCCGTTTTCCCCCGCGCCCCATCTCCGCGCTGCTCCGCCCCAGGAAGAACTCCGCAAGCGGGAGGATGTCCTCCCGCCGCGCCTTCAGGGTGGGCAGCTGGATCGGGATCCCGTTGATGCGGTAGAAGAGGTCCTCCCGGAACTTCCCCGTCTCGATCCTCTTTCTCATATCCCGGTTGGAGGCGCAGATGAGCCGCGCGTCCGCAGTGATCGTCTTCACGCCGCCCACGCGCTCGAACTCGCGGTCCTGGAGGACCCGCAGGAGCTTCCCCTGCATCGCGACCGGCACCTCCCCGACCTCGTCCAGGAAAAACGTCCCGCCGTCGGCCAGCTCGAACCGGCCGGGCTTCGAGGTCACCGCGCCGGTGAACGCACCCTTCTCGTACCCGAAGACCTCCGCCTCCCAGAGAGTCGGGGGGATGGCGGCGCCGTTGATCTTGATGAAGGGCCCCTCGCGCCTGCCGCTGATCCGGTGGATGGCCCGCGCGACGAGCTCCTTCCCTGTGCCGGTCTCCCCCGTGATCAGCACGGAGAGGGGGGAGGCCGCGGCCTTCTCGATCAC
This sequence comes from uncultured bacterium, assembly GCA_964364235.1. Taxonomy (GTDB): domain Bacteria; phylum Desulfobacterota; class Deferrimicrobia; order Deferrimicrobiales; family Deferrimicrobiaceae; genus JAKALO01. The sequence continues at coordinate 565 of CAYILU010000237.1, forward strand.
CTTGCGGACCTCCATCCACGCCGGAGAGCCCCCCACCATCCCGAACCATTCCTCCGCCCCGGGCGCCATCGCCGTTTCCTTGTCGGCGCCGGAGGCTGTTCGGACGGCGTTCCCCACCACGCGCAACAGCTCCGCCTCGTCGAACGGCTTGGTGATGTAGTCGAAGGCGCCGTTGCGGATCGCCTCCACGGCGTCCCCGATCGTCCCGTAGGCCGTGACGAGGATGACCGGCATCGCCGGGTGCCGCTCCCGGCAGTGGCGGAACAGCGCGAGGCCGTCCATCTTCGGCATCCGGATGTCCGAGACCAGCGCGTCCGCCCGGTGGGCGTCGAGCCAGGAGGCGGCCGCGACGCCGTCGGCAGCCTCCGCGATCTCGTACCCCTCCCGCACTAACATCGCGCGCAGCACGCGGCGCAGGTTCCGGTCGTCCTCCGCGATCAGGATCTTCCCTTTCACCGTCTCATCCTCCCGGGAACTTTATCGTGAACCGGCTCCCCTTCCCCGGAGCGGTCTCGACGGCGATGGATCCGCCGTTTTCCTCCACGATCCGTCGACAGATGGCGAGCCCCATCCCGACGCCGCGCTCGCGGGTGGTGTAAAAGGGGCGGAAAAGGTTGGGCCGGTCCTCGTCCGGGATTCCCGTTCCCGTGTCCTCCACGGACACCCGGACTTCCCCGCCGCCGGTATGCACGCGGACCGTGAGGTCGCCGCCCTCCGGCATCGCCTCCACGGCGTTGGTCATCAGGTTGAAGACCACCCGCTCTATTTCCGACGGATCCGCGTTCACGCTCGGCTGCGGCTCGGGAAATTGCGCCCTGCAGCGGATCCGCTCCATCGCCCTCGACCTCTCCCTGTGCAAACGAGCCATCGCGCGCTCCACCGGCTCCTGCAGGGAAATCCGCGACGGGGCGCGGTCCGCGGGCCGCGCGTACTCGAGAAACTCGGTCACCACGCTGTTCAGACGGTCCGCCTCCTCCACGATGATATCGAGGAACTCCCGGTCCTTTGAGAGGGCTTCCCGTGTGAGGAACTGCGCCGCCCCCTTGATGACGCCGGCCGGCGTCCGCACCTCGTGGGCGAGACCGGCGGCCAGCTCGCCGACGGTGGCGAAGTGCTCCCGCCGCTGGATGCGCTGCTTCTGCCGGATGTTCTCGACGGCGAGGCCGATCCCCTCGAGGAAGGGGATCAGGAGCTCCATCTCGCGGAAAGAGGGCTCCTTGTCCCTCCAGTGGAACAGTGCGACCCCGACCATCTCCCCTCGCAGGAAGACCGGAAAGGATGCGTCCCAGGTGTCGTCCCAGATCGCGACGTCCGCGGCCCGCGAGCCCCCGTGCTCCATGAAGCGAAGCGCGGAAAACCGGCGGGAAAACCGGCTGAAGGCGCGCAGATACTCCTCCGGCGGGACGGGGAGCGCCCCGATCCCCTCGTCGGTGCCGCCCTCCGCGCGAATCCAGAGCGAAGCCCCGGCAACGAAGGGGATCTGCGCGAGCCCCTCCTCCACAGTGCGCGCGATTTCGGGGAGGGAGGCGCACTCGGTGAGCCTCTTCGCGAAGCCGCCCAGAAGGGTCTGGACGCTGCGTGACTCCCGGACGAGCAGGTCGGAGGAGATCCCCCCCAGCTTGCGCATGAGGACCGGGTAGAACGTGAGCAGGAAGAAGGAGATCAGGAACACGCCCGCCAGGGGGAACCAGAACTTGCGGCCGGAAACCACCTCGAGGACGCCGAAGACGACGGCGAACGTGAATACCTGGATCACTAAGATGATCCCTCTCCCGACGATGTCCGGGAGCTCGAAGAAGTGGAGATGGAGGATCCCCGTCGCCATGAAGTAGAAGAACAGCAGCACCGCGAACGCCGCCAGCGGCGGGAAGTACACGCCCGTCCCCGGGAGGAAGTTCAGCGGCGCCACCAGGCTCGCGATGCCTCCCCCGACGAGGAGGAACTGGAACTTCTTCCGCTCGATGGAGGACGGGTTCGCCCGGAAGCCGTGCTTCACGACGA
>CAYILU010000238.1:0-2559 GCA_964364235.1 uncultured bacterium
GCGGGGCCGGCCCCGCCGCCGCGGATTCTAACGTGCCCACCGAAGTGTACTGTTACGGTGGGCCCGTTTTTTCTTCCCGCTTGCCAGTGCGTCCACCGTTCGCGAAAATGGGGGCGGCAGGGGAGGGATGATGCGCGGCAAAACGCTGCTGTCGATGCTCCTGGTTTTCACCGTCCTGGTTATCCCCGTTCTCTGCGGGGCGGAGCTGCTGCCCCCGGTGGAAACCGTCGAGGAGGCGAGAGACCGTCTCCGCTACCTGGCGGAGCAGGTGAGCGCGATCGACGCCTGGGTGGAGGAGAGCCGGGAAGCCGAGTTCGAGGGCCGATTCCCTTCTCTCTCTCGTGCACCCCGAGGCCCGAAGGAGACGGAGCAGGCGTACCGGAACCGGGAGATGCGCGCCCGGATGGCCGCCTCCGAGCTCAAGGTTGTTCTTCGCACCGAGAGGAGGAATCGGCTGGAGAGGGAGCGACAGGCGGTACTTGCCCGGGAGATCCGCGAGAGCCTGCCGGTACGCCTGGGGCCCTACGACGCCGAGCGGTGGGAGTACCCCCTTCTCCTGGGGTTCGGCTGGCCCGCGGGCGTAGCGGTCCGCTACCGGGTCAAGGAAAGCGGAAAGGATGCCTTTGCGCGAGATTTTCCCAAGGCTCTTCCCGGGATCTTCCGGGTCAACGAGAAGGGGGAGGTCTCCCTCCTTTCTCTGGAGAAGAATGTCGTTGCGGAGAAGACCGTGGTGGATGTCCTCTCCCCGGGGCCGAGGCTTCTCTGGCAGGTATCGCACGACTCCTGGGTGACCGCAGTGGCCTTCCGCCCGGACGGTGCGCAGGTGGCGACCGCGGGCGGCGACGGGGCGATCTGCACCTGGGACGCCGGGACGGGAAACCGCATCTTCCGTCTGGAGGACGTCGAAATGGCGCTCTCCCTTGCCTACAGCCTCGACGGCTCGGCCCTGGCCACGGGGGGGGCCGACTCGCTGCTCCGGCTTCGCGCCGCCGATACGGGGAAGGAGATCTGGCGCTCGCAAGCCGGCGGGATGATCTTTTCGGTCGCCTTCAGCCCGGACGGCCGCCACATCGCGACCGGGGACGACGGCGGCGGCCTTCGGGTCTGGAACGCCCGGTCCGGAAAGGAGGTCCTGCGCGTGGACCTGGGTGGCTCCGTCCGGTCGGTGGCCTTCACACCGGGCGGGAGGACGATTGCGGCCGGGGGGGAGGGGAACTTCGTCGTCCTCTGGGACATGGCGACCGGGCGGCAGGTCTGGCGGAAGGATCTCGGCTGGTCGGTGCTCTCCATCTCGGCGGGCGGCGCAGGAGGGCTCATCGCCGTCGGGGGGGGAGGGGACAGGCTCCTGATCCTTCGGGAGGCCGACGGCGTCGAGGCCTGGAGCGTGAAGGGGGACGGCGAACTTCGCACGGTCCGGTTCGACGGGTCCGGCCGCCTCCTGGCCAGCGGCGGGGCGGGCTGCAGCGCCCGAGTGTTTCACGGGGAGAAGGGGAAGCCCCTGTGGTCCGCGGCGGTCGGGAGTCCGGTCCGTTCCCTTGCGTTCGGGCCGGCCGGCATCAAGCTCGCAGTGGGCTCCGCCGACTTTGCGGTGCGCCTGTTCGAGGTGGACGAGGGGGACCGGGTGACGGCGGCTTTCTGGAAGTACGGCCGCGTCTACGTCGACCGGTCCAGGGTCCCGGGGATTTTCCGACAACGGTAGAAAGGGCGGGAAGGTCCCTTATCTCACGACCGTGATCGCCTCGGGGGTCCGGATGACCATCTCCGGCCTTCCCTTGTACAGGACGACTTTCCCCCGCACCCGGACGGTTTTCCCCTTGTAGAACTCTTCCGCGTCCTTCTGGAACCGGCGGAGGTCTTTCCCCAGGATGACCACGGTGAGGTACTTCTTCCAGTTCGGGTGGAAGTTGAGGTAGAGAATCCTCTTGGCGCGGTGGGTCCGGACCAGCGTCCCTTCGACGACCACCTCCTGCCCGACGTGCCCGTGGGCTTCTTCCCACGATACGATTCCGGCGGGAAGCGATCTTCCGGCGGGCGGGGGGGGGACATCCACGCCGGAGGCGCGTCGTTCCAGCATCCACCGCGCCTCCGCCATCCCGCCCTCGCGCCAGACCCCTTTCCCCTCCCGCCGCGCCTCTCCCTCCGCGTCCTGGAATTCGGCCAGTCGGGAGAACGGAAAGCGCCGGTAGACGCGGGCGTATCCTTGACGGACCATCTCCTTGTTGACGAGCCTGCCGTCGGGGGGGGAGAGAAAGACGTATCGGAGGAGTCGGCCGTAGCGGTCGACATCCTCGCGGTCGGCCTCCATCCGGACGGTTTTCCCGTCGCACAGGGAGGCAAGGTGGCCGGAGGACTCGTCGGCGAGAAACTCTTCAGGCTTCGAGGGGTGGGAACGCTCCGGGGCATCGATGCCGATCAGGCGGACGGTGCGGACCTCCCGGCCCGACCGGACGCGGAGAGTGTCCCCGTCCACGACCTCCACGACCGTGCCGAATTCCTGCGCGAACGCAAGCCCGCATTTCTCACCGGGCTCCGTAGCGAGGCGGTGGAGACGGGCGTGGA
>CAYILU010000239.1:0-2557 GCA_964364235.1 uncultured bacterium
CCTCGGAGGTCTTGTCCATGGATCACGTGGTCGTGATGGCAGGCGGATCGGGGACCCGGTTCTGGCCGGAGAGCCGCGTGCGCCGTTCCAAGCAGTTCCTCGACCTCACGGGCCGGGGCCCGATGATCCGGGAGACGATCCGCAGGATGTTCCCGCTCCTCGGGAGAGAGAACGTCTGGGTGGTGGCCTGCGAGAAGGACGCACCGCACCTCTCCGCGCGCGCCCTCGGGATTCCCGCCGCGAACATCCTGCTCGAGCCGGAGGGGAGAAATACCGCCCCGGCCGTCGCGCTGGCCGTCGCCCACATCGCGCGCCGCGACCCGGACGCGGTGATCGCCGCCGCCCCGGCCGACCACGCCGTCGCCGACGAGCGCGCGTTCCGCTCGGTGCTCCGGAAAGGGCTTGCGCTGGCGCGGCGGACCGGGAGGTTCGTCACCGTGGGGATCCCCCCGACCCATCCCGCGACCGGCTACGGCTACATCGAGCGCGGAACGCCGTTCAAGGCGGGCGGGAGCGGCGTCTACAACGTGCGCCGCTTCCGGGAGAAGCCCGACCTCGCCACCGCCCGCCGCTTCCTGAGATCGGGCCGCTTCTCCTGGAACAGCGGGGTCTTTTTCTTCCGGGCGGACACGTTCGCGGACCGGCTCGCCCGGTTCCTCCCGGAGGTCCGCGCGGAGATGGAATCGGCGTTCCGCTCCGCGGGAAAGAAATCCTTCCCCGCGAGGCTGCGCGCGGCGTACCGGCGCATCCCCTCGATCTCCGTCGACTACGGGATCCTGGAGAAGGAGAAAAAGATCCTCGTCCTCCCGGCCGACTTCGGCTGGAACGACCTCGGCACGTGGAGGTCGCTCCACGAGTTCCTGGGGAAACCGGGGGAAACCGTGGCGTTCGGGAACGTCCTTCTTTCGGACTGCCGCAACAGCCTCGTCCGGTCCGACCAGGGCCTGGTCGCGGTGGTGGGGATGGAGGGAGTGGTCGTCATCCGGAGCGGGGACGCGGTCCTGGTCTGTCCCAGAAGCCGGTCGGAAGAGGTGAAGTCGATCGCGGAAGAGGTGCGGGTAAAGTTCCCGCACCTCTCCTGATCCGGACCGGGAATCCTATTCGAAGACGTTGCCGAGGATGGTGACGAACTTCCGGACCTCGAACTCGTAGGTCCCCTTCGGGATGGAGACCGTCACCGCATCGCCAACCTTGCGGTTGAGGAGGGCCCTCCCCACGGGCGCCGCGACGGAGACGAAGTTCTTCTTCCCGTCCGCGATTTCCGGGATGACCAGGGTGTAGCGGACCGTCTCTCCCGTTTCGACGTTTTCCACGGTCACCTCGCTCCCGAGGCCGACGCGGTCCCCCGGGATGCTCGACACGTCGATCCGGGAAAGGTCGGCCAGGCGCTTCTGGATATGGCCCATCCTCGCCTGCAGCGTCGACTGCCGCTCCTTGGCGGCGTGGTACTCCGCGTTCTCGGAGAGGTCGCCGTGGGCCATCGCGGCGTTGATCTCCTTGGGCAGCCTTACCCGCAACTCGGTCTCGATCCGCTGGGCTTCCTCCTCCAGCTTCTCCCTTGCCTCGCGTAGAAAATCCACTGCGTCTCGCCTTTCCTATTGCTCCATGGTGAATTCCTGCATGTCGAACCAGAAGCCGTTCTGCCCGATGGAGTCGACCTCGGCCTTGAGGATTTTCGCGTGCATGTCCTCTTCCTTGGCCAGCGCGAGGAACATCTCCACGGCCTCCTTCGACTTGGCGCCTTTGGCCAGGTCGAGGTACGACCTGTTCGCGGCGATCTCCTTGTCGATGGCCACTTCGAGAATCCGGATTTCGTCCGCGCGGGCCAGCTTCCCGATGTCGATCTTCTCCAGACTGGCGCTCTTCGTGAGAACCGCCGCGACCGCCTCGACCCCTTCGGCCGGGGGGATCACCCAGGACTTCCCCTGGAGGTAGGAGGAGAGGTGCTCCTCGAGCTTGTTCATGTGCCCCACCTCGTCCGACGCGAGGTTGATAAGCACGTCCTTCGCCTTGACGTCCTTGATGATCCTGGCCAGCTGGAGGTACATGGTGATGGCTTCCTTTTCCTTGTCGATCGCGCGGTGCAACACGACGACGATTTCCGGAGCCTGCATCGGTGTCTCCCCCTTATCGATGGTTTGGCTGCTCCAAGGTAACGGCCTCAGTGGAAAACCAGCTTGCCTCCGTAATGCCCCAGGACCACGCACGTCGCCACGCACGCCGCAAGGAGCCCCGCGTAGACCCACCCCCAACCCGCAAGCGGAAGCGCCGCGACGTCGGGGGAAAGGACCCGGAGCAGCACGGCGGGGATGGAAAGAGCCATCAGGACGATCGCGCCTGCGATCTTGATCCGGAACACGGAGGTCATGTACGCCTGGTACCGGAACTTCCAGTCCAGCAGTCCTGTTATCGTGGTCACGGGCGCCGCGGCCGCGCCCGCGGCCGCCATCAGGAACGCCCCTACCTCGAAATCCCGCGCCCCGGTCGCCACGTAGAAAAGGAACACCGCGAAAGCCACCGGAAAGAGCGCCTGGGGGAAATGAACGAAGATGGGGTG
>CAYILU010000240.1:0-2521 GCA_964364235.1 uncultured bacterium
ATGCGGCCCCCTGGCGGCGGCTGGTGCCGACGCAGTCCGAGCCCGTGTCGCCCCCCCCGATGACCACGACGTGCTTGCCCGCGGCGTCGATCTCCTGGTCCGCCGGGATCGTTTCCCCGGCGTTCCGGCGGTTCTGCCGGGCGAGGAACTCCATCGCGAAATGGATCCCCGAAAGCGGGCGGCCGGTGGCGGGAAGATCGCGCGGGACCGTGGCGCCCGAGGCGACGAGGATGGCGTCGAACGTGCGGCGCATGTATGTGACGGAGAGGTCGACGCCGGCGTTCACCCCCGTTTCGAACACCACTCCCTCGGCGCGCATCTGCTCGAGGCGCCGGTCGATGACCCACTTCTCCATCTTGAAGTCGGGGATCCCGTACCGCAGAAGCCCCCCGGCTCGGTCGGCCTTCTCGAAGACTACGACGTCGTGGCCGGCCCGGGCCAGCTGCTGGGCAGCGGAAAGGCCTGCGGGGCCCGATCCCACGACGGCCACCTTCCTGCCGGTCTTCCGGGGAGCGGGCTCCGGCACGATCCAGCCTTCCGTCCACCCGCGCTCGACGATCTGCAGCTCGATGTGCCGGATGGTCACGGGCTCCTGGTTGATCGACAGCGTGCAGGCGGTCTCGCACGGGGCCGGGCAAACCCTCCCTGTGACCTCGGGGAGGTTGCAGGTGGCGTGCAGGAGATCCAGCGCCTTGCGCCACTGCTTCCGGTAAATGAGGTCGTTCCAGTCGGGAATGCGGTTTTTCACCGGGCAGCCGTAGGAGTGGCAGAAAGGGATCCCGCAGTCCATGCACCGCGCCGCCTGGAGCTGCAGGCGGCTCGGCGGCAGCATCTCCTCGACCTCCAGGAAGTCGTGGATCCGCTCCGAAACCGGCCTGTGCGGGGGATCTTCCCTCTGGTACTCCAGGAACCCGGTCGGCTTAACCATGGAAAACCTCCTCGGTCGCCGACACGGTCTCGTTCTCGGGATACTCCTCGAGCCGCATCCGCTCGAGGACCTTCCGGTAGTCGATGGGCATCACCTTCACGAACTGGGGGAGCCTCGCCTCCCAGTTCTCCAGGATCGTCGCGGCCCTTGGGCTTTGGGTGTATCGGAAGTGGCTCTCCAGCATGGCGCGGAGCTGCCGCTTGTCCTCCTCCGCCCAGACGCTCTCCACGTCCACCATGTCGAGGTTGCACCGGGTGTCGAAGAGCTCCGTCTCGTCGAAGACGTAGGCGACCCCGCCGCTCATCCCGGCGGCGAAGTTGACCCCCGTCGCCCCCAGGACCACCACGACACCGCCGGTCATGTACTCGCAGGCGTGGTCCCCCACCCCCTCGACCACCGCCTTCGCCCCGCTGTTGCGGACGGCGAACCGTTCCCCGGCGGTGCCGTGGAGGTAGAGCTCGCCGCCCGTGGCGCCGTATAGCACGACGTTGCCGGCGATCACGTTACGGTAAGGGATGAACCCGGCGTCGGCCGGCGGGGTGACGACGATCCTCCCCCCCGACATTCCCTTGCCGAGATAGTCGTTGGAGTCCCCCACCACCTCGATCGTGACGCCGGCCGAGAGGAAGGCGCCGAGGCTCTGGCCCGCCGACCCGGTGAAACGCAGGGTGATCCTGTCGTCGGGAAGCCCCCGGGTGCCGTGCCTGCGCGCGATCTCGCCGCTTAACGTCGCGCCGACCGACCGGTGGATGTTGCGGATCGGCATCTCGATGCGGACGGGCTCCCCCCTTTCAAGCGCCGGTTCGGCCCTGCGGATCAGCTCGTTGTCCAGGTTGGACTCGAGCCCGTGGTCCTGCCTGCGGACGCAGCGCAGGGGGAACTCCCTGCCGTCGCCGGCGGGCATGAGGACGGCGCCGAAGTCCAGGCCCCGCGTCTTCCAGTGCTCGACTGCCGGCCGGACCTCGATCCGGTCGACCCGACCGATCATCTCGTCCAGGGTGCGGAAGCCCAGCTCCGCCATGTGCTCGCGCAGCTCCTGCGCCAGGAACCGGAAGAAACGCTCCACGTATTCCGGCTTCCCGGCGAACCGGGAGCGCAGCGCCGGGTCCTGCGTGGCGACCCCGACGGGGCAGGTGTTCAGGTGGCACTTGCGCATCATGACGCAGCCCAGCGTGACAAGAACCGTGGTGCCGAAGCCGAACTCCTCCGCGCCCATCAGCGCGGCGATCGCGAGATCCCTGCCGGTCTTGAGCTGCCCGTCGACCTGCACGCGGATCCGGTCGCGCAGCCGGTTGTTGATGAGAGCCTGCTGGGTCTCCGCCAGGCCCAGCTCCCAGGGGAGCCCCGCGTGCTTTATGGAGGTCAGGGGAGAGGCGCCGGTACCGCCGTCGTGGCCGGAGATCAGCACCAGGTCCGCCTTCGCCTTGGCGACCCCCGCCGCGATCGTGCCGACCCCCACCTCGGAGACGAGCTTGACGGAAACGTTCGCCCTCGGGTTGACCGACTTCAGGTCGTGGATCAGCTGGGCGAGATCCTCGATGGAGTAGATGTCGTGGTGCGGCGGGGGGGAGATGAGCGTGACCCCGGGCGTCG
>CAYILU010000241.1:0-2504 GCA_964364235.1 uncultured bacterium
GGGTCCTCGTGGAGGTGCCCGTGATGCTTTCCGTCTGCGCCTTCTGCAACCGGACCCGCCACTGGTTCCCCGCCGAGACGGGTGCCTGATTCCGCCGGAGAAGCCTGACCGTCGGCTATTTGTTCAACTTCCTGCCGTGAGGGTCAGCGCCGCAGGAGGCCCATCACGATCTCAAGGGCGATCAGCAGGATGATGATCATCTCGAGGGTTTCCGCGCGTGAGGCCGCGGCCCGGTTGTTGAGGATCGTGTAGATATCCTCGAGCGCCTTCAGCTGGTCCCGGATCGTCCCTTCCCACTTCTCCGTCCCCGCCTTCCGGCGCGCCTCCTCGTAGATCCTGGCGAGGTAGACGTCGCCCACGAGCTTCAGGGCGTTGTTGATCCGCTCCCGCAGCAGGGAGACGTCCATCTTGATCTCGGAGAGCTTGCGCAGGGGAGTTTCGTAGGGGTCGTGCAGCACGGACAGGAGCCCCCGCTTCTTGCGAAGCTCGTCCGCCATGTCGTCGAGGGCGGTGTGCAGGATGCGGTCGAAGAACCGGAGCTCCAGCATCTGGACGTTCAGGAACTCGAGCACCTCGGCGGTGTCCCGGTACTTGGGGTCGTAGACGAAGGCGGCGTCCCAGTCCGGGATGCAGAAGTCGTTCTCGAAGTACCGGATCGGGTTCCGGAGGATCTCGGCCAGCGCCGCCTCGCTGAACGTCCCCCGCTCCAGTGTGAGCAGCCGGGCGATGTCCTGCGGGAATCGGGCGAGGGCCTGGCTCGCGGAAAGCTCCGGGGCGAAGCTTCCCACGTGCCACAGGTTGTACTCCTCGACGAGGTCCGCGAACCCCGCCCGCTTCACCGCAGGGCAAATCTTCCCGAAAAGCCGGGCCGCGATCCCGCGGGCCGCTTCCTCCACCGCGCCTCCCCCGGCCAGCAGGAGGGCGGTGGCGGCGTACTCCTCCCACGGCAGGTCCCGGACAGGCAGGCAGAGGGTCACCGACAGCGCTCCGAAATCGAAGATCTTCACGACGGCCTCCATGCGGAACGCCGCGCCTTCGTGCCGGACCTCCACGACGCCGGAGGGGACCGCCAGCGGCTTGGGCTGATACTGGAGGTGCGCCGGGCCGGGGCGCAGGCCCGCCAGCCCCGGGGACTCCGCCGCTTCGGACAGCGTCCCGGCCTCCGCCAGGGAGATGTCGAACCCGACGTCGTAGGCGTAGAAGAAAAAGAGGTGGCCCCACGCCACCCGGCTGTCGTTCATCGCGGACCCCCGGCGAGATAGGGAAGCAGGTTGAACAGCAGGTGAAGCAGGATGGGAACGTAGATGTTCCCCGCGATCTTCCGTCCCCCTCCGAGGAGAAGGCCGGGAAACAGGGTAAGCGCCCGGTACCACGAAGAGTAGATGAGAAGGTGGCCCGCGGCGAACAGCGCCGAGGAGGAAAGGACCGGCTCCCACCCCTTTTCCTCGAAGGCGTCGTACAGGTATCCCCGGAAGAACACCTCCTCGGGGAGCGCCACCAGCAGCCCTTGCCGGAAGAGCATCTCCCACAAAGGAGGCCTTGGCCCGGAATAGGGGGCGAGGGAAGGCGGCAGCGGCAGCCACGCGTAAAGGAAATAGGCCAAGGTCCCGCCCGCGGCCAGCGCGAGCGCCGCCAATACGTTCCTCCCCGCATTCCCGGCCCGGAGCCAGGGAGGCGCTTTCCCGCGGCGATAATAAAGGAAAGGAGCGTAGAGAAACAGGGCGGCGGCCAAAAGGTCCGGCTGGAACAGGAGGAACGGCGAGGGATGCGTCAAGGCCAGGCGCACGAGGAGAACGATCCCGAGAAACAGGAGGACCGCCTGAAAGGGAACGGAGCCGGGCTTTTTCAAGGCGGATCTCCTCGTTCGGATCTCAGGTCTTAGGCCGTATCCGGTCGAAGAGGTCGCGGAACCGGCCGATCGTGAAGTCGGGGGGATGTTCCGCGAAGCCCTCGACCCCCAGCCCGTACGTCACCCCGCAGGTCCTGACGCCGGCTTTCTTCCCGGCGAGAACGTCGTTCCTGGAGTCCCCGATCATGAGGGTTTCGCCGGGAGAGGCCCCGCGCGTCCTCATGATGTGGAGGAGGCCGTCGGGATGAGGTTTTTTGCTGTCCAGGCTGTCTCCCCCGACGACGTCGACGAAGTGCCGGTCGAGCGAAAGCCCGGACAGGATCGCGCGGCTCATGTCGAGCGGCTTGTTCGTCAGGACGGCCATCCGGTAGGTTCCCGACCATTCCCGCAGGCTTTCCGCAACGCCGGGGTAGGGGACCGTGGTGTCCAGCAGGTGCTGCCGGTAGTGTGCGAGGAACAGATCGAGGATGGCGGGCAGGATGCCGTTGCCCTCTTCCCCCACGGCCCTCCGGATGAGCATCGTCGCCCCGTCCCCCACGTAGGAATAGATCACCGGGTGCGGGAGCGCCGGATGGCCGAACGAACCCAGCGCGTGATTGACCGAGTTCGCCAGGTCGACCTTGGAGTCGACGAGCGTCCCGTCCAGGTCGAACAC
>CAYILU010000242.1:0-2504 GCA_964364235.1 uncultured bacterium
GAGAGTGAGTGTCTAAAAATAGTAGGATTATGGATTTCCTCCGCCCGGAGAATCTCCTCCGATTCGGGTACAAGGACTGCATCCTTTGCGGGGTCGAGCGCAAGGGAGATGAAAAAAAGTGTCGGCGCTGTTCCGGCAGGGTGAACCAGCGCGACCGCCTGCTGTGGGAGATCAACCGGGCGAGGATCCGCCGCATCGCATCGAAACTTTCCGTCATCTATCCGGGCATCGGTCATTTTTACGGCGGGCGCTATCTCCAGGGGGTCTTCTGGGCGGCGCTCATCCCCTTGAGCCTGGGGCTCGTCCTGAGCGTCTGGCAGGGCTGGACGATCGGGCACGCGGTTCTTCTTCTCGGTTTCGGCTTGATCTATTACCTTGCCTGGCTTGACGCGGAGCGCGGCTTCAAGGAAGCGGTCACCCCCTGCCAGGGGGCCTGCCCGTCCCACCTGAACGTCCCCGACTACATCGCCCTCGTCCGCGAGGGGCGGTCCCTCGAGGCGCTGGCGCTGGTCCACGACAGGCTCCCGTTCGCGGCCTTCTGCGGCAGGGCCTGCCCCCATCCCTGCGAGCAGAAGTGCGTGCGGACCGAATACGACTCCCCGATCTCCATCATGGCGATCAAGCGCTACCTGGCGGACCTGGGCTATGCCGCGGAGATCGCGCCCTCCTCCGAGATGGTCGACGGCGCCCCGGCGTCACGGGTCGCCGTGATCGGGGCCGGCCCCGCCGGGCTTTCGGCGGCGAACACGCTCGCCCGCCTGGGGTGCCGCGCCACGGTCTTCGACGCGAACCCGGAGCCCGGGGGGATGATGCGGTACGCCGTCGCGGAATTCCGGTTCCCCCACGAGGCGGGGCTATCCGACATCAAGACGATCCTTGCGCGCGGCGTCCACTTCGAGGGCGGGAAACGGTTCGGCAGGGACTTCACCTTCGCGGACCTTGCCGGCCGGGGGTTCGACGCCGTTCTCCTGGCCGTCGGGACGAACGAATCCATCCGGCTCCCGGGGGTCGGGGGGGAGGACGAGGGATTCCTGGACGCCCTGACGCTCCTGGGGCGCGTCAGGCGCACCGAGGATTGCAGGGTCCACGGCAGGCTGGTGGTCATCGGCGGCGGGAACGTCGCGATCGACGTCGCCCGGGTGGCGATCCGGCTCGGTGTCGACGACGTGACGATCGCCTGCCTGGAATCCCGGGAGACGATGCCCGCTTTCCGCTGGGAAGTGGAGGACGCGCTCGCGGAAGGGATAAAGGTCCTCCCCTCCACCGCGGTGAAGAAGTTCCTTGTCCGGGAAGGAAGGGTCGCCGGCTTCGAGGCGCTCGAGGTCGAGCGGATCGGGTTCGACCCGAAGGGGCGCATCGTCCCGCACACCGTCCTGGGGAGCGAATTCGAGGTCCGCGCGGACACGGTCGTCATGGCGATCGGCAGCAGGGCCGAACTGGACTTCCTCCCTCCATCGGCCTCCCGGAAGCCGGTCGACCCGGTTCACCACGTTTACCGGTTGATTTTCCGGGAAAAGGAATTTAGAATGCCCGTTTATATGTGCGGGGACTGCGTGCGCGGCCCGGGGACCGTCGTCGAGGCATCGGCATCGGGGCGGGCGGCCGCGTTGAATATCTTCGAGCAACTCTGCGTCCAAGAAGTCAGAAAGGCGAGGTTCGAGGACAATTACCGCCGCGCGGCCGAGCCCCAGGTCACCGACCGGCCCGAGTGGAGGATACGGCGTCATGCGCCGCGGCTGGAACCGGAAGAGAGCCGGCGGACGTTTCAGGAAGTGGAAAAGAGATTGACCGGGGAAGGCGTTCGCCACGAAACGGAACGCTGCGCACGGTGCAATCTCTGGCTATAAACCAAAACGGGAGGGGGTGAGTACGGATGAAGAAGTTCGCGGCTTTCATGGCAATCGTCGTGGCGGTGATGTTCTCGGCAGGGCTGGTCATCGGCGCGGAGATTGCGGCGGGGAAGGAGAAGTTGGTCCTCAAGGAGCTCAAGAAGGAAAAGGGAGCGGTCTCATTCGACCACAAGGGCCATGCCGACCGGATCAAGAATTGCCAGCTGTGCCATCACAAGGACGAGGCGGGCAAGGAGCAGAAGTGCTCCTCCGCAACCTGCCACGGCGCCAAGGCCGAGGGAAAGAAGCTTGTTCTTAAGGAGACGTTCCATCAGAACTGCAGGGAGTGCCACAAGAAGGATGCCACCAAGAAGGCTCCGACCAAGTGTGAAGGATGCCACGCCAAGAAGTAACGTGTGGTTTTTCACGGAGCGACGGAGAGGGCGGGGGTTCCCCCCGCCCTCTCGCATTATTGGATTGACGGATTTGCCTTGAGTGTAGTACACAGTATACGATTACCCATCATCCGAAGGTGATCCCCAATGGCAGACGATAAGCGCAGTAAATCCCCGATGGACAAGGTGTGGGATTTCTTCACCTCGTTGAAGCTCGCCATCACTCTCATCATCATCATGGCGGTCTCCTCCATCTTCGGCACGATCATCGAGCAGAACC
>CAYILU010000243.1:0-2497 GCA_964364235.1 uncultured bacterium
GCGGAGGAATATTTCTTCTGCATCCGCTCGGTGGAGAGCTGGATCGGCGTCAGGGGGTTCCGGATCTCGTGGGCGATCCGGCGCGCCACCTCCCTCCACGCCAGCACTTTCTGGAGCCGCATCGCCTGGGAGAGGTCGTCGAAGGCCACCACCAGCCCCATGTACCCGCCCGCGTCGTCGTGCAGCGCGGTGACGCTCACCCGGAGCGAGATCTTCTTTCCCCCGACCGGAAGTTCCACCTGCCGCTCCACCTGTCCGCCCTCCGCAGTCCCGATTTCCCGGGAAAGGGCGCGGATCGCCTCGAAGTGCTCCTCGCGGATGACCTCCTTGTAGGGCTTGCCTAAGACCTTTTCGGTCTTGATCCCCAGCATCCGCTCCGCCACCTTGTTGATCATCGCGATCCGGCTGTGACGGTCGATGACGATGACCCCGGTGGAGATGTTGGTCAGGATGGTCTCGATGAACTGGGTCCGCCGCCGAAGCTCGTCGAACGTGGTGGAGAGGGAGAGGTTGGCCTCCTCCAGGCTCCGCTTCATCTCCTTCAGGTCGGCGGTCATCCGGTTGAACGAGGACACCAGGTGCCCGAACTCGTCGTTGGAAACGTACTCGAGGCGGACGTCGAGGTCCCCGCCGGCCACCTTCTCCGTCCCCTCCGCCAGCAGCTGGATCGGCACGGTGATCTGGCGGGCAAGGTAGATGCCCATCCACGAAGCCGCGAAGACGATCAGCAGGGTGATGAGGACCAGCACGGCGACGTAGCTGGCCCGGATGGGGTCGTCGAGAAGCCGCACCTGGTGATACTCGTCGTACGCCTTGGCGATTTCCCGGATGATCCGGGCCTCTTCGGGGGGAAGCGTCCTCAGGGCGACGACCACCCGCCCGTCCCGGGTCTTCCGCACCGCCGAGGCGAAGGTGTCGCCGATCAGCGTCGTGGAATCGCCCTGCTGGTCCGCGAAGCGCATCCCCTTCAGGCGGGACAGGATCTCGTCGGCGACCCCGGTCGGGACGTCCCCGCTCGTCGCGACGACCCAGGAAGGATCCGCCAGGAAGAGCGACGCCTCCGGCGCGAATCCTTTCCGGACGGTCTCGAGGATCATCCCGGCCTTCTCCGTGCCTGCTCCCGCGGGGATCCGCCAGGCGGCCTCCTCGACCGCTCCCGAAAGAGAGCGCGCTTCCGCCTCCAGCTTTCCGCGCGCCATCTCGAGAGCCCCGGTCAGCGCGACGCCGACCCGGCCCCCGATCCAGGACTTGATGCTGGTGGTGGTGATGTTCGCGGCCGCCACGAAAAGGAGGATGGTGGGCGCAAGGGAGAAGCCGATGAAGATGAGCACCAGCCGGGACCGGATCTTCGCGCCAAGGATGTTCCGCTTCCGGTCGAGGATCAGCTTGAAGAGGTTGCGGGTCACCAGGAAGATGAGCAGGACGATGAGAACGACGTTGATGTTGATCAACGCGAAGATGATGATGTTGCTGGTGAAGGCGACCGAGCCGCCGAGGGCGGCGAGGTTGGCCTCGAAGAGGGTCAGTCCCGCCACGAGGGCCGCGACGATCCCGATCGCGATCCGTTCCCGGCGCCTCCTCGCGCGCTCCACCTCGCGAATACTCTCCGCCGTCTGGATGGGGGGGGTCTTCATGGCGCGGCGAGGGAGCCCTTGGCCCACTTCGTTTCGACGTCCCAGAGCGAGGAGAAGAAGAAGATGGACCGCAGCGGCTCCGACAGCCCGACCCTGTCCAGGCGCGTGCGGGCATAAGCGCGATAGGGCTTCCCCCGTTCCGCCGGGACGGTGAGCGGGACCGTGATCTCGTACTGCGTCATCCCGGAGAGCGCGGCCTGGACGTCGGGCAGGAGCTCCTCGCCCGTTCCCCGGTGGAGCCGGTACACCCGGGAAAGTGCGTCGTACCGGACCGAGCGCGTGAACGTCAGCTCCCCCACCGTCGGGTCGAACCAATTCCGGTAAACCCTCTCCACGCGGACGACGGTCTTGAAGGAGATCTCGATACCGCTTTTCAGCGCCTCCACCATCTCGGGGGTAAAGGCGTTCCCCAGGGTGAAGAAAACGCGCGCTTCACGGCCACGGACCTGCCCGTGAATGTCGACGATTTGCGGCTTCGGGGAGGCTTCGGTGCCGTTCGCCGAAAAAAGGATCGCGAACAGGATCAGCGGAACCGCGAATCGGTGCAAGGCGACCTCCCCGGACATTATAGCCGGATGAGGCAAATCTGCAACAGTTAGGAAAAGTCTTAAGGGCTAAGCAGTTATCTGAAGCTGGACCGGTTCCGCGGGGGCAGTGCCGGCTCCGTAGCCGGGAGCGGAAAGGCCGGACAGGTACTCCACGAGGCACCGGTTCACGGTGTGCCCCGGCCGCACCGCGAGGAAAAAGCCGCGGACCGGGCGGCCAAGCAGCGCAAGATCCCCAATCAGGTCAAGGATTTTATGACGCACGAACTCGTCCTTGAAACGGAGGCCTTCCTCGTTGTGGATCCTGTCCCCTTCCAC
>CAYILU010000244.1:0-2473 GCA_964364235.1 uncultured bacterium
GGGTGACGCAGGAGCGCGAGGGCGGGCCCAGGAGCGCCATCAGGATCGGCCGCGCGACCGCGGCGCACAGGGACCCCAGGGAGATGTACCGCGTGAAATAGACGACCAGGGCGAACAGGACGACCAGGATGAAGGTGGTGACGGGGGACAGGGCGAGGACGACGCCCAGGGCCGTCGCAACCCCCTTTCCCCCCTTGAAGTGGAGGTAGATCGGGAAAACGTGCCCCAAGAAGGCGGCCCCGCCCACGAGCGAAAGCCATAAGTAGCCCTCCCCGATCAGCATGTAGGTCAGCACCATCGGGAGGACCCCCTTCCCCGTGTCCAGCAGGAGGGTGAGGATCCCCGCCGTCTTTCCCGCGGCGCGCGTCACGTTGGTGGCGCCGATGTTCCCCGAGCCGATCTCCCGGAGATCGACGTCCCTGTTGAACAGGCGTGCCACGAGGATCCCGAAGGGAACGGAGCCCAGAAAATATGCGAACAGGACCAGCGCCCCCCCTCGTACCCAGGAACCGTCCATCCACACCCCCCTAGCCGGCTTGGAAATTTCCGAAAGCCCCTCGATATTACATGATAAAATTCCCCCCGTGAAACGGTTATCCCGGTACCGGACCTGGATTCTCCCCATCCTCGCCGCCTGCGCGCTCTCCTCGGGCGCGGGGATGGACGGGATCGCCTTCGGCGGCCAGGCGGAGCCGCCGACCTACCAGTCCGCGACGGTGTGCGCCCAGTGCCACCCGGAGATCTACCGGACGTGGCTCTCCTCGCAGCACGCAAGAGCCTTCACCGACCCGGCCTTCCAGCTCCCCTACGACCGGATCCGCAGGAGCACCCCCGGAAAGACGCTCGCCTGCGAGCAGTGCCACAACCCGATGCGGTTCCTCCTCGCCCCGGGGGACCCCCGTGCGGCCATCTTCGCCCAGGAGGGGGTGACCTGCGACTTCTGCCACTCCGTGGAATCCGTAAACATCTCGGGTCCGTTCCCCCGGTACCGGGCAAGGCCCGGGGTCAAGTACGGGCCGCGGGGGGGGATGCCGGGAAAAAGCGTCCACAACACGAAGTTCTCCCGGCTCCACATCACCTCCGATTTCTGCGGAGGGTGCCACGAGTTCAAGAATCCGTTCGGGGTTTCGATCCTCGCCACCTACAGCGAGTGGGCGGAGAGTTTTTACCGTGGGGAGGGGGTGCACTGCCAGTTCTGCCATCTCCCCCAGCTCTTCGACGCCCGGTTCATCGGCCCCGGTAAAAAGAATACGGGACCCCTGGACCACGCCATGGTGGGAGGCCACTCGAGGGAGCGGCTTGCGAAGGCGATCCCGGTGCGGGCCACCCTCAAGGTTTCCGGAAGCGAAGCCCGGGTCACCGTGCTCTTGAAGAACGATCTGGTCGGCCACAAAACCCCCTCGGGGATACCGACGCACCGGCTCCGCCTGACGTCGACGCTCTACGACACCTCGGGGAACGCCCTGGGACGGAAAGAAGACGTGTTCGAACGGGTGGTCGGCGACGGCACGGGGAAGCCGATGGAAAGGCCGGAGCTGATCTTCACCGCCGCGCGGGAGGTACTGAAGGACAACCGGATCGGGCCGAAGGAGACCCGGAAAATCAGCCACGTGTTCGCGTTGGGGAACGCGAAGCCCGCCACGGCCGAGGTCGCGCTGACCTACGAAATTCCCACTCCCGACATCGCCCCCGAAC
Organism: uncultured bacterium; assembly: GCA_964364235.1. GTDB lineage: Bacteria > Desulfobacterota > Deferrimicrobia > Deferrimicrobiales > Deferrimicrobiaceae > JAKALO01. The sequence goes on from CAYILU010000244.1 coordinate 1,696, forward strand.
TGCGCATGGTCGACATCCTCGTGTCGCGCTCCGTCATCCCGGTGAAACCCGCGATCTCCGCCGTTGCTACCGCGCTGATCGCGCTGGCGGCCGTCGCGGCGCTCCTGGCGGTTGTGCTCCACCTCCGCCGCCGGGGCACGTGGACGGGAACTTAAGTTTCCTCGAGCTCCTCCCCGCGGGTGCGCGCGACGCCCGATTCGAACGCCGCCCGCTCCACCGCCTCGGCGACCTTCGCGTGCATCTCCCTGTTGAGGATGGACGGGACCAGCTCGCCCGTCTCCGCGAACCCGCTTATGGCCTTGGCCGCGGCGATCTTCATCCGGTTGTTGATCTTCCGTGCCCTTGCGTTCAGCGCCCCACGGAACACACCGGGGAACGCGAGGGCGTTGTTCGCGCCCCGGCCGTCGGCGGCGAACGAGGCCCCGGCGGCCCGCGCCTCCTCGGGTAAGATCTCGGGCCTGGGGTTGGAGAGCGCCAGGATCACCTGCCCCTTCCGGATCATTTCCTTCTTGATGAGGCCCGGGACGCCGGTGGTGCAGATGACGATGTCGGACTGCTCCATGATCTCCGGGAGCGTCACCGGCTTCCCGCCGGCCTTCGCGAAGATCTCCTTCGCCATGGGATTGATGTCGGCCCCCAGCATCTTCCGGACGCCGTAGGCCATCAGCAGCTTCGAGATCCCCATCCCGGCGGCGCCCAGTCCCACCATTCCCACGGTGTCGTTTTTCACCTGCATGCCCACGTACTTGCTGGCGTTCAGGAGGGCGGCGAGCACCAC
>CAYILU010000245.1:0-2473 GCA_964364235.1 uncultured bacterium
AAGAGCTCCAGGAGATCATCGCGTTCCTGAAGGATCCGAAGAAGTTCACACGGCTGGGAGGCCGGATCCCCAAGGGAGTGCTTCTCGTCGGGCCGCCGGGAACCGGGAAAACGCTTCTTGCCAGGGCGATTGCCGGAGAAGCAGGGGTGCCATTTTTCTCCATCAGCGGGTCGGATTTTGTCGAGATGTTCGTCGGCGTCGGGGCGGCGCGGGTGCGCGACCTCTTCATACAGGGGAAGAAGTCCGCCCCCTGCATCATCTTCATCGACGAGATCGACGCCGTCGGCCGCCAGCGCGGCGCCGGACTCGGCGGCGGCCACGACGAGCGCGAGCAGACGCTCAACCAGCTCCTCGTCGAGATGGACGGCTTCGACTCGAACGAGGGCGTCATCCTCATCGCCGCCACCAATCGGCCGGACGTCCTCGACCCTGCGCTGCTGCGGCCGGGGCGATTCGACCGGCAGGTCGTCGTCCCCAAACCGGATGTCAAAGGGAGGGAGCAGATCCTCACCGTGCACACACGGAAAATACCCCTCGCAGAAGACGTGAAGCTCGATGTGCTCGCGAAGGGTACGCCGGGGTTCACCGGCGCGGATCTTGCGAACCTGTGCAACGAGGCCGCGCTTCACGCCGCGAGCGTCGGTTTCCCGAACGTGACGATGGAATGCTTCGAGATGGCCAAGGACAAGGTGATGATGGGGCGCGAGCGCCGGTCGATGATCATCAGCGAGGAGGAGAAGAAGTCCACCGCCTATCACGAAGGGGGGCACGCGATCGTGGCGACGCTCATTCCCGGCGCCGACCCGATCCACAAGGTGAGCATCATCCCGCGCGGGATGGCGCTGGGGGTCACCCAGCAGCTGCCGATCGACGAGCGGCACACCTACTCCAGGGAATATCTGAAGAACAACATCACCATCCTGATGGGCGGGCGCGTCGCAGAGGAGCTGGTGCGAGGGGAGCTCACCACGGGGGCGGGGAACGACATCGAGCGGGCCACGAAGATCGCGCGGAAGATGGTCTGCGAGTGGGGGATGAGCGAGAAGCTCGGCCCCGTCACCTTCGGGCAGAGGCAGGAGATGATCTTCCTGGGGAGGGACATCTCCCGCCAGCAGGATTACAGCGAGGACACCGCGCGGAACATCGACCAGGAGGTCAGGGAAATCGTTACCTCCTGCTACGATCGGGCGAAGTCGATCGTGAAGTCGAATCTCCACGTCCTGCATCGCGTCGCCAAAACCCTCCTGGAGAAGGAGGTCATCGACGGCGCCGAGATCAAGCGGATCATCGAGGAGTTGGTGCCCCCCACCCCGGAGGGCACGGAGCCGACGCAAGCCGGATCGCCGGCCTGACAGGGAAGGAGATCTTCCGGTGATCCGGGTGCTGCACGCCGGCGGACCGGAGGAGGCTTCCCGCAGGCTCGAGTTCCTGGGGGTTTCCCGGACCGACCGTGAGCGCCTGCTCCGAGAGTTACGCCCATACATTCTCTGCGTGCCGGACGGGGAACTTGCCGTTTTCCTGGTGGCGCTGCTTACCCGGCGGGGTATTCCGTCGGCTTGGGGAGGGAAGAAGCTCCTCTTTTCCGTTTCTTCCGCGGACCAGGTGGAAAGGTGGCGGGTCGAGGAGCCTGGAGACAGGGAGACCCTGGTCTCCGTTCGGGAGACGATCCTCAGGTTCCTGGCGAAGGATTTCGTTGTCCCGTGCAGGGGGCGAATGCTGGTTCTCGGCGGGGCGCCCAGGGTCATGGGAATCCTGAACGTGACCCCGGATTCCTTTTTCGACGGGGGGAAATATTATTCGGTGGAGGCGGCGGTCCGGAGAGGGGTCGAAATGGCCGCGGAAGGAGCCGACATAATCGATGTGGGGGGGGAATCGACCCGCCCCGGCTCTCTTCCCGTGCCGGATGGCGAGGAGATCGCGCGCGTGGTCCCGGTGATCCGGGAGCTGGCCGGCAGAACGGGGGCGCTCCTCTCCGTGGACACGACGAAAGCGGCTGTGGCGCGTGAAGCGGTCGCCGCGGGGGCCTGCGTCATCAACGACACCAGCGCGCTCGCGGACGACCCCGGGATGGCGGACCTGGTAAGGGACTCCGGCTGCGCAGTCGTCCTGATGCACCGGCGGGGGACGCCGGCCACGATGCAGGTCGCGCCCGGATACGGATCGTTTTTCGACGAGATGCTGGGCGAGCTTTCCGAAAGAGTGGACGCCGCGAAAAAGGCGGGCATCCCCCCGGACCGGGTCATCGTCGACCCCGGCGTGGGGTTCGGCAAGAGGCAGGATGACAACCTCGCGCTGCATCGCCACCTGCCCGACCTCCGGAACCTTGGCCGGCCCGTCCTCTTCGGACCCTCCCGGAAGTCGTTCATCGGTAAGGTCACGGGGAAGGAGGCGGACGACAGAGTCTTCGGGACCGCCGCCGCTGTCGCGATTGCGGCGTCCGGGGGGGCCGACATTCTCCGGGTCCACGACGTGA
>CAYILU010000246.1:0-2465 GCA_964364235.1 uncultured bacterium
AATCCGCCCGGAGCCGCCGCCCCGCAGGTTGCGGGCGATCTCGATCACGTCGCTCACGACCGCCGAGGCGGTGGGGAGCATCCCGGCCCCCTGTCCGTAGAAGAGCGAGGAGCCCACGAAGTCGCCTTTCACGTAGATCGCGTTGTTGGCGCCGCCGACGGTCGCGAGCAGATGATCGACCGGGATCATCGTGGGGTGCACCCGTACTTCCACGCCGCCGCTCTTCTCCTTCGCGATGGCCAGGAGCTTGATCGCGTACCCGAACTCGCGAGCGAATGCGATATCCACGGCGGACACGTCCCGGATCCCCTCCACGAAGATCTCCCTGGGAGACACGTACATCCCCGTGGAGAGCCACACCAAGATCGCGAGCTTGTGGGCGGAGTCGACGCCGTCCACGTCGAAGGAGGGGTCGGCTTCGGCGAGGCCGATTCCCTGGGCCTCCGCGAGAACCTCCGGGAACTCCTTCCCTTCGTTGCTCATCCTGCCGAGAATGTAGTTGCAGGTGCCGTTGATGATGCCGTAGATCTCCCGGATCCGGTTCGCGGCCAACCCTTCCCGCATCGCCCGGATGATCGGGATCCCGCCCCCCACGCTCGCCTCGAACCCGATATCCACGCCGGCGGACAACGCGGCGCGGGTGATCTCCGGCCCGTGCTCCGCGATGAGGGCCTTGTTCGCCGTTACGACGGATTTCCCGTTCCGGATCGCTTCGAGCAGGAAATCCTTTGCGACTCCCGTCCCGCCGACCAGTTCGATGACGATCCGGATCTCCGGGTCGCGCGCAACCTGGAACCCGTCGGTGGTGAGAACGCCTTCCGGGAGAGGGATACCGCGGTCGCGGCCCAGGTCGATGTCGGCGACGCGACGGAGGCGTATGGGGACACCCACCCTGCGCCGGAGCAGTTCCGCGTTCGCAAGGAGGAGCTTCACCGTTCCCGTACCGACGGTGCCGAACCCGATGATTCCGACACCGATCTCCTTCAGGCCGGCGTTCATCGAACCTTGACCTTCGCCGGGGTCTCGAAAATCGCCTTCACCCCGCGAATCGCCTGCCGGATCCGGTGCTCGTTCTCGACCAGGGCGAAGCGCACGTATCCTTCCCCGTGCTCCCCGAACCCGATCCCGGGGGATACGGCCACCCTGGCCTTCGTCAACAGGAGCTTGGAGAACTCGAGCGATCCCAGCGACGCGAAGGGCTCCGGCAACGGCGCCCACACGAACATCGTCCCCTTCGGCTTGGGGAACTCCCACCCGATCCGGGCGAAGCCGTCAACCAGGCAGTCCCGCCGCTTCCGGTAGACCTCGACGGCTTCGTCCACCACGCGTTGCGGCCCGTTGAGGGCGACGGTGGCCGCCACCTGGATCGCCTGGAACATCCCGTAATCGAGGTAGCTCTTGAGCCGGGTGAGCGCGGAGACCATCCTCTTGTTGCCCACGACGAACCCGACGCGCCAGCCGGGCATCGAGTACCCCTTGGACATCGAGTACATCTCGACGGCCACGTCCTTCGCCCCCTGCACCTGGAGGATGGAGGGGGCCTTGTACCCGTCGAAGACGAGGTCCGCGTACGCCAGGTCGTGGATGACCAGCATCTGGTGCTCCCTGGCGAAGGCCACGACGCGCTTGAAGAACGCCAGGTCGACCACCTCGGTCGTGGGATTGTGGGGGAACGAGATGATCATCACTTTCGGCTTGGGCCAGAGGGTCTTCATGGCGCGCTGGGCCCTGTCCATGAAGTCCCCCTCCCCGCTCGTGAGCGAGATGGAGCGCACGTCTGCCCCCGCTATGATCACGGAATAGGCGTGGATGGGGTAGGTGGGGTTCGGCACCATCGCGATGTCGCCCGGCCCCAGGATCGCCATGACAAGGTGGGAAATCCCCTCCTTGGCGCCGATGGTTGCGATCGTCTCGGTATCCGGGTCGAGGTCGACGTCGTACTTCCGCTTGTACCACGCGCAAATGGCCTGGCGCAGTTTCGGGATTCCGCGGGAAAGCGAATACCGGTGGTTGCGGGGGTTTCTCGCCGCCTCGACGAGCTTGTCCACGATGTGCTTGGGGGTGGGCAGGTCGGGGTTCCCCATCCCGAGGTCGATGACGTCCTCGCCGGCACGGCGCATCTTCGACTTGAGCTCGGTGACCACGGCGAAAACGTAAGGCGGCAAACGTTTGATGCGCGGAAACTCTTCCATTTTACTTCTCCAGGAAGGATTAAAGAAGATATCCTAATGAATCGCGGGGGTTAAGTCAATTTCCGCGCCGGGCGATGTCGCGCCGGGCGATGTCGCCGCTCCGCCGCCGCAGACGGAAGTCGTTGCGCCTTCCGGCATCGGCGGTTTTAAGCGGGTGGAAAGCAGCGGGGCCCTACCCGACGGTCGGGGCCGCGGATTCCTTCGATGCGATCCAGCGGGCGAGGGCGGCGTGCTCGGGATGCGCAAGGCCGGGGTCGCGCGACAGGAGCTCGT
>CAYILU010000247.1:0-2455 GCA_964364235.1 uncultured bacterium
CTCCGAGGCGGAAAAGAAGTGGGGCAGGCCCGGGTTCGCCTATACGGACAAGGCGCCTTACCAGCACAAGGTGTACGACTTCCGGATACCCTTTGACGCCATGGGACTCTCCGGGAAACCCGGTCCCGGTATTCCGCTGCTCCTGGCCTTCGAAGCGTACGGAACGAACGGTGGAAGTCTGCTGGTGTTTTCCACGAGCCCGGACAACAACGCCGTGAGCGTTCCCGTGGATAACACCATCTCCGCGACCTTTAACATGGCCGTCGACCAATCCACCGTCGACAACACCGGTTTCGTAGTCGTCCGGACCAGCGACAGCTCTCCCGTAGCGGGGACCTTTTCCTTTACCCCGGACAACACCGTCGTCACCTTCATCCCCTCCGCCTCCCTGGACCCGTCGACCCCCTACACCGTGACCCTGCCCTTGGACGACATCTACTCCCAGAATGGGTTCTACTATTATCTTCTCGACGATTACGTCTGGAACTTCACGACCGCAGGGACGGATAACACGGTGACTCTCTTTTTCAAGGACACTCCGGGTATTTTCGGTTGCGCGGTCGCGGGGTCGAAGGGACCCTGGAAAGACGGCTTCGTTGCCTTCGGCCTGATCCTCCTCCCGGCGCTCGTCCTCGCAGTTCGGAAGCGGATACGTGGCGCGGGTCGAAAAACGGGGGGCAAGCTCCTCGTCATCTTCCTCGCATCTTCCCTCGCGCTCCTCGCGGCGAAGAACGCCGTGGCGGGGCCGCTGGGCCCGCCCCAGCCGGCGGCGAAGCCGGGGCAGCTTTCCCTGGGCGCCGGATACTTCTACAGCGAAGACAAGTGGGAACCCGATGTGTCGAGCGTCCGGGCAAGCGGGATCACCGTGAACTGGGCAACGGACCGGGTGAAGCAGAACAGCCTCTTCCTCCGGGCTGAATACGGAATCTCCCAGAGGTGCGGCGTCACGGTGCGGGCCGGCGCGGCCGACCGCGCCGCTCCCCAGAGCTTCGAGGACTCGTACGCCTTTTTCGGTGGAGTCGGTGCGAAAGGAATCCTGTACTCTAATGCCTCCTTTGCCATCGGCCCCGTAGTCGAATTCAGCCTTTACGGCAAGAACGATTCCGATATCGTCTTCACCCAGGGCGGGACGACCTGGAGGGGAAGGGCGACCATCGAAAACTCCATGGACATCACGGCGGGGATCGGCCTGCAGGCAAACCTGGGGAAAGCGCTCGTCTATGGCGGGCCCATGTTCGCCTGGACCAAGGCGGACGTGACCTACGTGATCACGAACGGCCCGGTGACGCTGAACGTCTCCAACGATTACAACCAGAAGGACCTCTTCGGGGGGTTCGCCGGAATCCGATTCCCCCTGATCGATCGCGTGCAACTGGAGATCGAGGGACAGTACCGGAGCGAGTTCTCGGCCGGGGCTTCCTTCCGGTACGCCTTCTGAAATATTCCCGAAGATCGGGGGTGAGGACGCTTCTCCTCCTCACCCTCGGTCTTTTTCCACCCCTCTCCTTCGCTTTTCTTCCCGTCGGACCATAAACCGAAGCCGCTCGACCCGAAGGACTTCCGCAGGTATCCTTGGGGGGGGAAACGGGAACACCAAGGCGCGAGGAGGCCCTTCGATGAAAAGCTACCGGAAAGAGCTATCGTTCACCTACCCCGAGCGGATGGGGTTCGTCCACATCACTCCCGACGTTGAGCAGTGCCTTCGCGAGAGCGGCATCCGCGAGGGGCTGTGCCTGGTCAACGCCATGCACATCACCGCCTCGGTCTTCATCAACGACGACGAAAGCGGGCTGCACCAGGATTACGCGAGATGGCTGGAGGAGATCGCGCCGCACGAGCCGGTGTCCCGCTACCTGCACAACCGCACGGGCGAGGACAACGGCGACGCGCACCTGAAGCGGCAGGTGATGGGGCGCGAAGTAGTCGTGGCGGTGACCGAAGGGAAGCTCGACTTCGGCCCCTGGGAGCGGATCTTCTACGGGGAGTTCGACGGGCGCCGCAGGAAGCGGGTCCTCGTCAAGATCGTGGGGGAGTGAGGGCCTTACCGCCCGCGCCGGCCTCGCCCCCGGAACGCAAGGAACAACCCCGGGAGAAAGAGAGCGAGGAGATTCGCCGTCGCCTCCGGGGTGGAGGCAATGCGCCTCCCGGGGGCCAGGGAACATCCGCCCCCGCCGGCGGCGGACCCGGTCGTCCCCCCGTCGGTGGAGATCGGGACGCCCTCCGGCGAAGCCACGAAGGCGTGGGTCTCCCCGGCGGCGTTCTCCCCCGATCCCGACACCTGCCCGAGATCGTTCACGGAAACCGCCTCCGTCGCCGTCCAGCCCGGGAACGAGAGATCTTCGTAGGCGGCCCCGGTCCGCAGGAAGCTCCGCCGGCCTGCGGGAGAATCCCCGTACCCCACCACCTGCGCGTTGTTGTTGATCGCCATCGCGTTCGAGGACGACCAGCCGGGGGG
>CAYILU010000248.1:0-2443 GCA_964364235.1 uncultured bacterium
TGCGGTCGGTCCATCACAACCTGGAGACCTCCCGCCGGTTCTTCCCTTCCATGTGCACGACGCACGACTACGAGGAGGACGTTCGCGCCGTCCGGGCGGCGAAGGCCGCCGGGGCCTGGGTATGCTGCGGGGGGATCTTCGGCATCGGGGAGACGGACGAGGACCGGGTCGAGCTGGCGATGACGCTCAGGGAGCTTTCCGTGGATTCGATCCCGGTCAATTTCCTGAACCCGGTCCCCGGCACGCCGCTCGAGGGGAAGCGGGACCTGACCCCGTTCGCCTGCCTCAAGATCATCGCGATGATGCGGCTTTGCCACCCCGCACGGGAGATCATCGTGTGCGGCGGCCGCGAGGTGAACCTGCGCGACCTGCAGCCGCTCATGTTCGCCGCCGGGGCAACGGGGACGATGGCGGGAAACTACCTCACCACTTCCGGGCGGCCCGCGGAGGAGGACGTTCGGATGATCCGCGATCTCGGCCTCTCCCTCCGGGAGCCGTAAGAATGGACCTCTCCTTTCTCGACGAGGAGATCGGGGTTCTCAAGGCGAAGGGCCGGTACCGGTTCCTGCGCCGCGTGTCCGGGCCCCAGGACGCCGAGATCGTCATCGGGGGCGCCCGCCGGCTCAATTTCTCCTCGAACAACTACCTGGGCCTTGCCAACCACCCGGCGGTCGTGGCGGCGCTCGCGGAGCACTCCGCGCGGTACGGAGTCGGGTCGGGGGCCTCCCGCCTCATCAGCGGGCACATGGACGTCCATGCGGAGCTCGAGGACGCGGTGGCCCGTTTCAAGGGGACCGAGGCTGCGCTGACCTTCGGCTCGGGGTACCTGGCCAACCTGGGGATCCTCTCCACGCTGGGCGGCCCGGACGCGGCCATCTTCTCGGACGAGCTCAACCATGCGTCGATCGTCGACGGCTGCCGGCTGGCGCGCGCGCGCGTGGAAGTCTACCGGCACCGCGACGTCTCGCACCTCTCGGACCTCCTGAAACGCTCGCGGGCGGCGCGCAAGATCGTGGTGACCGACGGCGTCTTCAGCATGGACGGGGACATCGCCCCTCTTCCCGACCTGGTGGAGGCGAAGGATCGGCACGGGGCGCTCCTCGTCGTCGACGACGCCCATGCGACAGGGGTGCTCCCGCCGCACGGGCGGGGGACAGCCGACCATTTCGGTCTCCACGGCCGGGTGGAGATCCAGATGGGGACCTTGTCCAAGGCGCTGGGGACCTACGGGGCCTACATCGGGGCATCGCGCGCGATGGTTGAATACTTCATCAACAAGTGCCGCCCCTTCATCTTCAACACGGGCCTTCCGCCCGCGATCGCGGGGGCGACGCTCGCCTCCCTCAAGCTCCTTTCGGGGGAGCCCGGCCTCCTCGCATCCCTGTGGGGGAACCAGGAGGCTTTCCGGGGAGAGATGGCGGCGCGGGGGAGGGTCGTCGATTCCCCGACGGCGATCGTCCCGATCCTCGTCGGCGGGGACGAGGACACGATGGCGGTGTCGGGGGCGCTTTTCGACCGGGGGGTGTTCGTCCACGGCATCCGACCGCCCACGGTGCCGGAGGGGACGGGCCGGCTTCGCCTGACGCTGATGGCCACGCACACCCCTGAGATGATCCGGACGGCCGCGGAACAGATCGATCGGGCGTTGAGGGAGCAGGGAATTGGACCGGACGGAATCGCTCAGGCGTAGGGACAAGGCCGTGATCTGGCACCCGTTCACCCAGATGGCCGACTGGGAGAAAGACGATCCTCTCGTCATCGAGCGCGGCGAGGGGAACTACCTTTACGACACCGACGGGAACCGGTATTTCGACGGGGTCTCCTCCCTCTGGGTGAACCTGTTCGGCCACCGGCGCAAGGAGATCGACGACGCCGTCCGCGCCCAGCTGGATCTCCTGGCCCATTCCACGTTCCTCGGGCTGTCCCATCCCCCGGCGATCGAGCTGGCGGAAAAGCTCCTGGCCGCGGCGCCGCCCGGGCTTTCCCGGGTCTTCTACTCCGACAACGGCTCGACGGCCATGGAGATTGCCATCAAGATGGCCTTCCAGTACTGGCGGCAGAAGGAAAACGGGGAGAAGAGGAAAACGTTTCTCACGCTCTCCGAGGCGTACCACGGCGACACGATCGGCTCCGTCTCCGCCGGGGGGATCGACCTGTTCCACAAGATCTTCCGGCCGCTGCTGTTTTCCACCCGCCGGGTGCCGGCCCCGCACTGCTACCGGTGTCCGTACGGCCTCTCCCGGCCCTCCTGCGGCCTCCACTGCGCCGGCCGGATGGAAGAAGAGGTGCGCGCGGCCGCGGATTCCCTCGCGGCCGTCATCGTCGAGCCCCTCGTGATGGGCGCGGCGGGGATGCTGATGATGCCGGACGGGTACCTCTCCCGCCTGCGCGCGGCGACCCGGGCGTGTGGCGTCCTGCTGGTCTGCGACGAGGTGGCGACCGG
>CAYILU010000249.1:0-2439 GCA_964364235.1 uncultured bacterium
ACGCCGGCTCCTCCCCCTTTCCCGTGAGGAAGACGCCCCGGCCCTGGAGGCGGTGCAGCAGCACCCGGGAGGGGGCGGTGTGGGGAGGGACCTCCTGCCCCGCCTCGAGGCCGAAGACGACGACCCGCATCTCCGGCGCGTCGTGGAGCAGGCGGGTGACGGGCCGGTCGGAGGAAAACTGCGCTTCCTTCAGGGCGTCGAACATGGCGTGTGGCTCCTTTCCGTCGGGAGGGTTGGCGTCAGCAGATCGTTATCCATAGATTCGCCACCCCGAGGGCGATCCCGGCGAACTGCCCGGCGCCTCCGGCCCACAGGAGCGGGGCGGCGGTCGGGTGGACGAAACCGCACGCCATTGAGGCCGTTCCGAGGGCGGCGCACCAGAAATGGACCATCGCCCACGAGTCCCGGTGGATGGGCTTGCCGGCGAATCGCGGAAGGATATGGTAGGCGACGCCGAATATGAACATCATCACAAAACCGGCCAAGACCAGGTGCGCGTGAGCCAGCCCCCACCGGGCTCCGTGGAGCGCGTACAGGGCGTCGCGCGACGGCGGCACAGACAGGAGAACTCCGAGGAGGCCTCCCGCGAGGAGGTAGACCATCCCCGCTTTCAGGAACCGGATCGTCGTTGCGCTCATGCCGCTGCTCCTTCCGGCGGGTGCCCTCTTCCTTCGCTCACATTACGCCCGACGCGGTCCCGCCGGATTGACGGGGGTCAAGGAATGAAAAAAACCCCGGGGGGATGCTGGGGGCGCAGGAAATCCCGGAGACCGGGGTGACCTGCCCCACCTGAATCCTCTCCTACTGCACAAGGAGATTTCCCCCGTCAACAGCGGTTCCGCGAATCCCCTTTTTCCCCCCGAAAAAGGGAGTTGTTTGCGCTGGGTTTGCAGTCCGTGCGGGTTCCTCTCCTGTAGTGCCCATCATCGTCCGGGAACGCGCACCAAGTTTTCCGCCTGTTCCACCATGATTGCCATTTGCTCCTGAGAGGGAACTTCAGAACCTCCACATCATCCAATTCGTAAGGACAATAGGATTTGTCATAGGAAACCTAACGGACGGACATAGAGGAGATGAGGATATGGCACGGAAAACGGAAAAGAAAGACTTCGCCAAGGCCGATGAAGTGAGGGATTTCCCCAAGGGCAAAGTGGAGTTGATAACGATCGGCGGAGCGACAATCGGCCGTGCCACGCTGGAACCGGGGTGGCGTTGGTCCAAGTCCGTCCAGCCGATCGCAAAAACAAAGAGCTGCGAGGCCCCCCACTTCCAGTATCACGTGGCGGGAACCCTGAAAGTCGTGATGGATGACGGAACGGAGCTCGTGTGCAAGCCGGGTGACGTGTCGCTCCTGCCGTCCGGGCATGATGCCTGGGTGGTCGGAAACGAAAATGTCGTGATCGTCGACTTCCAGGGGATGGTGGATTACGCAAAGAAGGCCGGCTGATCGGGAGCGGCGAACCACCGGAATTGCGGATGGGCTACGGGAGGCGGGGTTCTTGACCGTCTCCCTTTTCGTTTCGGGTATGCGCAATAATGGTGGGGATGGATTGGTTCGAGCCCCACGACCCGCTCGAAGCGGAAGAGGACCCGAGGAGAACCATGCAGGAATTCCCGAGCCCGGGCCCCGTGGTCCTGTTCGGTTCCGGCGAAACGGCGCCGGTGGGGGGCCCCGTCTACGAGATCTTCAAGGTCGGCGAGGACCCCCGCTGGGAGGAGGGGCTTGACCTGCTGGGACGGCACGGACTTTCCCTCGTCCTCGTCCCCCACTGGAACAACGCCGACGGAGGAAAGGAGATCGACACGCGCCGGTGCTACATGGGGCAGGAGCGGTTCGACGTGCTGTACCGCCTCCTCGAAGGAGACCGGACGATCGTCGGCCTTGACGAGAGCACGGCCCTGGTGATCGACCCGGCGGAGGGATGGGGGGAGGTGATGGGGATGGGGAGCGTGACGTTGATCCGCTCCGGGCGGGAGTCGGTCTACACCGCCCCGCAAACCTTTCCTCTCTCGGAGCTGGGCCCCTTCCGTATGGCGACGGGGCGGGGCGATGTGGCGGCGGATGTCTGGGAGGCGGCGGTGGCGGCCCTCCCCCCTTCCGGACCCGCCGCTCCCGCCGTTCCAGAGGTGCCCGCCGAAGTGCGCCGCCTCATCGAGGAAAGGGAGAATGCACGGACGCGAAAGGACTGGGCCACGGCGGACACCTTGCGGCAGCGGATCCTCGCGTCGGGGTGGTGGGTGAAGGACACCCTTGAGGGGCCGGTGGTGGAACCGGCGCCCTCCTGAGTGGAAGTAGCGGTGGAAGTTAGGGTGGCCGATTCCGGGCAAAAAAAGAAGGGGAACCGCCACGAGTTGCCATCGCCGAATGAAGCCCTCCGGGTCTGAAATTGGTTCGAGTCCCACATTGCTCCCCGAATGTGCCCGCCTACTAACCGCCAG
>CAYILU010000250.1:0-2408 GCA_964364235.1 uncultured bacterium
TCTGGTACGGATGGAGCGAGATGCAGCGCGACCTGACCGAGATCCGGAAAGAGGCCCGGGAGATCCGGGAGAGCCACGAGAAGCACGCAGGCAAGTGATGCACATGGACAACGCGAAACCCCAATTCGATTCTCGGAGGACACGGAAATGCGTTATCTGATTCTGGGATGCGGCCCGGCCGGGATCGCGGCCGCGAAATCCATCCGCAAGGCGGACAAGAGCGCCACGATCGTCATCGCCACCGAGGAATCCGGCCCCCCCTACCTGAGGCCGCTCCTGCCCGACCTGATCACGGGGGAGATGGATCTTTCCGCGATCAGGGACCCGCAGGGGGAGGACCTCGCCGCCAGGGGGATCGAGGTCCGCCAGGGCAGGCGCGCGCAGAAAGTGGACGCGGCGAACCGGCGGGTGTCCTTCGCCGACGGGTCGGAGGAGTCGTTCGACTCCCTCCTCGTCGCCACGGGGGGCAAGCCGGCTCTTTCCCCCGCCTTGCGAAAAACCCCCGGTTGCGTTTTTCCGTTCGATTCCCTGGATGACGCACAGCGGATCCGGGAAAAGGCGAAGGGCAAGGGCGACGCGGTGGTGTACGGGCCGGGCTTCCTCGGGATCGTGGCGTCCGTCGCGATGCGCCGGATGGGCCTTTCCGTGGTCTGGCTCCGGCCGGACCTCCCCCGCGTCGGCTACCCGATCTCGGGGGAGCTGGAGGCGAGCATCCTGGACAACGTGCGGAACAAGGGCATCACGATCCGCGACGGCGTCGACATCTCCGAAGTCGTCGAGCTCGACGCGGGGACAGTCTCCGTTCGAACCTTCGCCGGCGACCAGGTCCGCTGCTCCATGATCGTGGCCGCCACGGAACGGCTCCCCTCGGTGGAATTTCTCCGGGGGAGCGGCGTCAAGGTCGGCACGGGCATCCTCGTGGACGACCACCTGCGGACCAGCGCTCCGAATATCTACGCGGCGGGCGACTGCGCGGAGTTGCGCGACAAGGACGGCGGCGAGAGCCGGATCAACTTCGGCTGGCGCAGCGCCGTCAAGCAGGGGCAGCTCGCGGGCGAGAACATGGCCGGCGGCGGGAAGCTCTTCATCGGGAAGCAGGAAGATTATTTCTGGCTGCTCTTCGGTTCCGCGCTTGCGGACCGCGCCAGGTAGGATCCGCCGGAGCGGCGCTTGGGGAGGGGAATTGGATAAGCCGTTTTCCGACCGGATGAAGGAAAAGCCCCGCACGCCGCCGATCGCCGTGCTCATCGGGATGCGCCCGTTGTCCCTCGCGGAGGGGGAGGCGGTGTTCGAGATGAAGGCGGACCGGCGCCACCACAACCCCATGGGGACGGTCCACGGCGGGATACTCTGCGACCTGGCGGACGCGGCGATGGGGTACGCCTTCGCCTCGACTCTCGGGCAGGGAGAGTCGTTCACCACGCTCGAGCTCAAGATCAACTTCGTCCGGCCGGTGTTCGACGAGAAACTGACGGCGAAGGCGAAGGTGGCCCACCGGGGAAAGATGATAGGGCTGGTCGAGTGCGACGTCCTCAACGAGGAGGGGAAACTGGTCGCACGCGCCTCCTCCACCTGCTCCGTGCTGCGCGGCGACGAAGCGAAGGGGAGATGAGGGAGAAAGTCGCGTTCCTGGTCATCTTCGCGGCGGCGATGGCCTTCGTCGAAGCGGCCGTGGTCGTATACCTGCAGGACCTGCTCGGCGGCGGACCGATCTTCCCGATGAAAGACCTGTCTCCAAAACTGCTGGCCGTGGAGATCGGGCGGGAAGGGGCGACCGTCGTTATGCTGCTCTGCGTGGCCTCGCTCCCCTTCCGCGGCGGGGCGAAGCGCATGGGGGCGTTTCTCCTGGCGTTCGCCGCCTGGGACATCTTCTACTACCTGTGGCTGCGCGTCACGATCGGCTGGCCCGCGGGGGTCGCCGACTGGGACGTCCTTTTCCTCATCCCGCTCCCCTGGGTCGGTCCCGTCTGGTCAGTGCTTCTCATCTGCGCCGGGATGATCGCCTTCTCGGTCTTCTTCCTGCGTGCCCCCGAGGAGGCGCCGTTCTCCCCGGGCCTTCCGGGATGGGCGACCGGCGTGGCCGGCTCCCTGGCGGTCATCGCGACCTACATCCTGGAGTGGAAGAAGATCGGGTACGGGAGTGGAGTGCCCGCAGGCTTTTCTCATCTGCCGTTCCTTGCTGGGATCCTGCTGCTGGCCGTCTCCGGGTGGATCACCTGCCGGAGGGCGTTGTCTTCTTCCAGGCAGGGGTACCGGGTTCCCCCTCAATCCGATCAATCCGCTTGACGGGGCGCGGTTCGGGGAATATATTTTCTGTCTGCCGTTTTATCGTTCCCTGGTAGCTCAACCGGCAGAGCGGGTGGCTGTTAACCACTAGGTTGCAGGTTCGAGTCCTGCCCAGGGAGCCA
>CAYILU010000251.1:0-2406 GCA_964364235.1 uncultured bacterium
TCGTGGAAACGGGGGAGGACGCCTGCCGTTCCTGCCACAAGGAGAAGGGGATGGGGATCCCGATTCCGCAGGGGGGGCACCCGGTGAACTTGACCGTATCAAGGCCTCTTCCCGACAATTTCCCCCTGGCCGACACCTCCGGGGCCAGGCAGAGGAGCGGGGTATTGTCCTGCCCGACCTGCCACGAGGTGCACGGGATGGGAATTTTTCCGACCGGAAAGGGAGCGGGGAAGCTGCTGCGGGGGGATTGCCTGTCCTGCCACTCCGGGAAGGAGACGGCCCACGGGAAGGCGGATTGCGAAAAATGCCACCCCCCCCACCGGAAAGGCGACGCGGCGGACCTTTGCGGAACCTGCCACGCGGAGGGAACCGGAGGTGTGGCGAAGCTTCATGCCCTCGCAGGAAAAGGCTGCGGCTCGTGCCATGGGATCCACAAGGCCGGCAAGACGATTGAAAAAGAGGAGGAAAGATGCACCTCGTGCCACTCGCGCATGGGAAGGGTCATCGGCACTCCCCATGCGGAGAGGAGGGGGGGGACATGCCGGCCTTGCCATCCGGCCCACCGGGATCCCGAGTCGGCCCAGCCGAGGAAGCGGGCGTGGGAGGAAACACTGTCCGCGGACCTGCCCTGCCTCAACTGTCACCGGGAGGATGGGCCGGGACCGGTCGCGAAGTGGATGGACCACCCGAAGACGAGGCAAAAGGTTCCCACCTCCTACGGCGCAACCGTTTCCCTGGAGAGCCCGATCATCATGATTGGACGTCTGCGGGAAGCCGGACGACCGCTCTTTCCCCTCTTCGACGAGAAAGGAAAGCCCGTCATGTCGGGGAGGATGGGCTGCCTGACGTGCCACGATCCGCACGCCGGGACAATGATCAAGGGAGAAGACGGCAAAAGAATCGCAGGGGGTTATTTGAGGGACCCATCCGGTGTGTTCCTTTCGGATGTGTGCGCACCCTGCCACCGCGGGGAGGCCGCGGAACACGCCAGAAAATTCCATGAGCTTCCGCGCAAGACGGACTGATCTTCCGATGGCGCCTCTTCACGACGGCGCTTCCATCGGCGTCATCGGCGCGGGGCCGGCCGGATCGTTCTTCGCACTTCACCTGTTCGCCCTGCTCGAGAAGGCCGGGCGCAAGGCGCGGGTCACCCTGATCGACCGAAAGGTTTTTTCCTCCTCCGGTCCTTCCGGCTGCAACATGTGCGCGGGCGCCATCGGGCCGGCGATCGTGGGGAAGATCCGGGAACTGCCGATGGCTTTCGACGAACACGTGATCAGCAGGATCGCCGACGGGTACGAAATCCACGGAAGGGACGTGTCGGTCACGGTCCGCCATCCGGAGCGCGGGGAAATCTACACGGTGTTCCGGGGAGGGGGTCCCGTAACGCAGAGGGGCGACACGAAGAGCTTCGACCAGTACCTGCTGGATTCGGCGATCGCGAGGGGCGCGGAGTTCTTCCACGAGCGCGTGGAAGAGATCGGGAAAACCCCCGGAGGGTACCGGCTCACGTTTCCCGGCGGCATGACGAGGGATTTCGATTTTCTCGTCGGCGCCTTCGGGGTCAATTCCTCCATTTCCCGAAAGCTCCGCATCGGGTACGTGCCGCCGGAGACCTGGCACACGGTGCAGGCGGAGATCCCGGCGGACAACGAGTTCATCGTCGAGCGTCTCCGGAACCGCATTCACATCATCCCCGCTGTCGGGAAGAACATCCGGTTCCTGGCGATCACCCCGAAAGAAGACTTTCTGACGCTCACGGGTATCGGGGAGCACGTGAAGATCTCGGATCTCGAAAACGAGCGCTCCGTGAACCGGGCGCTTTCGGGCCTCCTTCCGGAGGATGCAGGGATTCTCTGCCATTGCCATCCGCAGATTCCCGTGGGATTCGCGAGACATCCTTATTCCGACCGGATTGCCATCGTCGGGGACGCGTTCATCTCGCGATACCTGAAAAACGGGATCGAGTCGTCCCACGACACCGCGCGGACGCTGGCCGAGGCGATCATAGGACACGGTGTTTCGGAAAGGGCGCTTAACGAGCATTTCTACCGTCCCTGCATTCGGAAGTTCCGGTATGATAACGTTTGGGGGAAGGTGCTTTTCGGCATATACGAAAGCGTGCTGAGGAAAGGGCGCATCTCGGACGCATACCTCAGGACCGTGAAATCGGAAGCGGCCGCGGGAAACATGACCCAGGAGCGCATCCTCTGGTCGGTGTTCGCGGGAGACGCCCCGTATCGGGAGATCGCGCGTGAGGCGTTTGCTCCCCGGACGCTCTGGGAGTTGTCGCGAAGTTTGTTAAGGGGGTCATGAAGGAATGGAGAAACGGGAGCGGCCCCGCTGGAGGCTCCGCCTTCCGTTCCTGCTCGCGGGGGGGATAAGCCTCCTGCTGATCCTTTTCTC
>CAYILU010000252.1:0-2383 GCA_964364235.1 uncultured bacterium
GAGGAGGTTCGAGGAGAAGAACGCCTGGGGCGTCTCGGGGAGGCGGTGGAGCCTGCCGCCGGAGTAGATGAACCGCTTCCTTGCCAGGTCGGACGAGCGGGCAAGCCGGTCCTCGATCCCGAGGTCCTTCACGAGCTCCAGGGAGTACGGCTTGTTGGTGAGGAACCCGTTGGGCCCCCACTCCATGTTGAAGCCGTCCTCGCGGATGGTGCGCATCTTGCCGCCGGGGACTTCTTCCGCCTCGAAGAGGAGGATCTCGGCCTCGCGGCCGGCCGCGGAGAGATTCCTCACGAGGTAATGGGCCGTGCAAAGCCCCGAAATCCCCGCCCCGACGATCACGATACGCGGCATCAGGATCTCCCTGCCGCCAGCACGATCTCCTTCAACGCGCGGATGAAGGCGGGCGAATCGTTTTGCGCCGGCACCCGCAGGAACGTTTTTATCCCTGCCTGCTCCGCCGTGGCCTTAAGCCGGATGTCCAGCTCGTGCAGTGTCTCGATGTGGTCGGATACGAAGCTCACCGGGACGACGACGAGCGTTTCGATCCCCTCCCTCCCCAGCCTCTCGACTTCCGCGACGGTGTCGGGGCCCAGCCACTCCGCCCTTCCCGCGCGGCTCTGGTAGGAGATCGAGTGCGGTATGTCCGGAAACCCCCGCATGACCGCCGCCACCGTCCGCCCGATCTCCGCCTGGTAGGGGTCTCCCGCGTCGATGAACGACTTCGGGACGCCGTGGGCGCTGAACAGCAGGTGCGTCCTCCCCGTGCCGGCTCCCGCGAGCGTGTCCGCGATCTTCCCGGAGAGGGCCGCGATGTAGCCGGGGTGATCGGGGTAGGAGCGGATCTCCCGGAGAGGGAAGGAGACCCCCGCCCACCGCATCCAGCCTTTGAGGTCCGAAAGGCTCGACCCGGTGGTCGCCGCGAAGTACTGGGGATAAAGGGGGAGGGCGATCGCGCGGACAACGCCGTCGTCCTTCATTTCCAGGACGGCGTGCTTGGCCAGCGGGTGCCAGTACCGCATGGCGACGTAGACCCGGAAGTTCCCGCCCGTCCCCCGGAGCGCCTCCTCCAGCGCGGCCCTCTGGAGCCCGGTCAGCCGCCCGATGGGCGACCCGCCGCCGATCTCTTCGTAATAGCGCTTCACCTTCCGCGCGCGCAGCCCCGAGACCAGCCACGCGAACAGCGGCTGGGTGAGGAAGGCGGCGGGAAGGCGGATCAGGTCGCGGTCGGAGAACAGCCGGGCCAGGAAGGGGCGCACGGCGGAAAGGCTGTCGGGCCCCCCCATGTTCAGGAGAACGACGCCCGTCAAGGGGACGTTTTCGGGCATGGAGGGCTCCCTACCGTGGAAGGGTCATCCCTTCCGGCCGAAACGGTGAACCGCCTCGACCATGGCGATGGCGTGGTCCGGGTTGGTGGGTGGCAGGATCCCGTGCCCCAGATTGAAGATGTGGGACGCCGCCGACTCCCCTCGACGCAGCACGTCGCGCACGCAGTCGTCGATCTTCTCCGGCGGGTGGAACAGCATCGTGGGGTCCATGTTCCCCTGAAGCGCCACGCCCTGCCCGACGACGACCGCCGCGACGTCCAGGGGGATCCTCCAGTCGACGGCGATGACGTCCACGCCGAGGGTCCGGATGGCCGGCAGAATGGTCGCGCAGTCGTTGGCGAAATGGATGACCGGGGTCTTCCCGCGCGAAAGTCCACCGACAACCTGCCGGGTGTAGGGGAGGGCGTACTCCTCGTAGTCGCCCGGCGTGAGGATTCCCGCCCACGTGTCGAAGATCTGCACCGCCTGCGCACCCGCCTCGATCTGCGCATTGAGGTAGGCGATCACGGTCCTGGTGATCTTGGTCATCAGCGACCGGTACACCTCCGGCGCCTGGTACATGAGGGTCTTGAGCTTGATGAAATTCCGGGAAGTTCCTCCCTCCACTATGTAGGAGCACAGCGTGAAGGGGGCGCCGGAGAAGCCGATCAGCGGGACCTTCCCCTCGAAGGCCTTTCGGAGAATACGGATCGTCTCCATCACGAAAGGGACCTTGTCCGTCGGGTCGGGGACGGAAAGGGAATCGACGTCGGCCTGCCCCCGGATCTCCTTCCCCAGGATCGGCCCCTTCCCGTCGTGGAAATCCAGCGGGACCCCCATCGCCTCCACCGGGATGAGGATGTCGGAGAACAGGATCGCCGCGTCCACGCCCAGGCGCTCCACGGGCTGGATCGTGACTTTCGCCGCAAGCTCCGGGGTCTTGCACAACGTGAGGAAGGAGTTCTTCCCGCGGACCTGCTGGTACTCGGGGAGGTACCTCCCGGCCTGGCGCATGATCCAGACCGGGGTCACGTCCACCGGCTCCCGCCGGCAGGCTTTCAGGAATCGGTAATCGCCCA
>CAYILU010000253.1:0-2379 GCA_964364235.1 uncultured bacterium
GTGGCGGCGGATAAGAAAGCATGTGACGATGAACGCCCCCGTGATGAGCAGGGTGATCCACCCCCCCTCCGGGAACTTGATCCATACCGTGAAACAGAGGATCGAGGCCGTAAGGAGAAACCCCACGCCGTTCATCACCATCTTGGGCTTCCACCGCTTCTCCTTCCCCCGGTCTTGCCACCAGTGGACGACCATCCCGAACTGGGACAGGCTGAAGGTAAGGAAGACGTTGATCGAGTACATGACGACGAGGTACTTCACGGAGCCCCCGGAGATGGAGAGCATCAGAAAGGCCATCGCCCCCATGAAGTAGACGCCGTACTTCGTCACCAGCCGCTCGGAAAGGTGGGCGAACCGGTGTGGGACGTAGGAGTCGACCGCCATGCTCGAGAGAACCTGGGGCCCCCCCAGGAACCCCGTCTGCGCCGCCACGAACAGGAGCGCCGCCTCCGACGCCAGGACGAACACCACGACCGCGGCGCCTCCCCCCCCGGGCAGGATCCCGCCCATCAGCGTTTCGAAAAGGACGGCGTTGAGCGTCTTCCCCTGCACGGGCATCACCCCGTTGAGAACGTACCCCAGGATGATCCCCCCGGCGATGAAGGAGAGGGAGATCGCCATGTACAGCATCGCCCGCTTCCCCGTCTGCACGCGGGGCTCCCGGAGCGTCTGCACGGAATTGCTCACGGCCTCGATCCCGGTGTACGTGCCCGCGCCCATCGAATACGCGCGCATCAGGAGCATCCCCACGCCCAGCCACCCGATGCTGCCTGCCGCGGAGGACAGGTCCGCCGACACGCGGGCGCCCACCGCCGGAATGTCCGGCACGTGGCGCAGGACGGCGTAGAGAACGAGCGGAATGTGGACAAGCATGAACGCCATGAAGATCGGCGTCAGGGCCACCACCGACTCCTTCACGCCGCGCAGGTTGAGCCAGATGAGAAAGAGGATGACGAAGGCGACGAACCAGAACTTGTGGACATGCCAGCCCAGGGGGAGAAAGCTGAACAGCGCGTCGCCGCCCGAGGCGACGGAGATGGTGATCGTGAGGACGTAGTCGATGACGAGGGCCGAGCCCGACACCACCCCCGCTTTTTCCCCGAGGAGCTTGGAGGCGACGATGTACCCGCCGCCCCCCGAGGGGAACGCCTCGATGATCTGGGCGTAGGATCCGGAGATGATGAATACGGTCACCACCGTCGCGACGGCGACGAAGATCGCCAGGACCGTGTGGCCCCCCAGGGCGAGGAACGCCTCCTCCGGGCCGTAGCAGGAGGAGGAGATGCCGTCCGCGCCCAGACCCACCAGCGCGAAGAACGCGACCAGGGAAACCTTGTGGAAGATCCTGGGGTCGAACAGGTCTCGCGGCGCCCCGAACAGGAACCGCTTGGCGCGTTGAAAAAACGAGCCGTTTTCCATCATCGATAGCGGGAAAGCAGGACCAGCAGCCGGGCGAGCGCTTCCCCCATCTCCCCGCGGCAGGTCGCGGCGTCCTGGAGGCAGAGCCGCTCGGCGTGCTCCATCGCGGCAAGCCACTCCTGCCTGTCTTCCCGCAGGCGCGCCACGAAGACGTTGAACGCCTGGCCCAGCGGGACAAGCTGGTCCCCCTCGCGGAGAAACACCGCCTTGACGGGGTCGCCGGATTCGTAGTTTTCCATCGCCCTCTCCATGCGATAGATCGGTCCCGCGATCTTGTGGAAGGTGTAGCCGCACAGGATGGCGACCGCCACGCCCATGGCCAGGACGTAGGCCAGCGTGGAAAAGGCGAGCATCGGGGACAGGAAGGCGGAGAGGTTGCGCAGCGCGAAATGCACGCCGGAGTAGGTTGCCGGCAGACGCTGCGAGAAAATGACGTGGAACGCGAGGAACAGGGCGGCGCTGCCGGCGCCAAGGATGGCCAGAAGCAGCGTCAGGAACCGGCCCAGGAACCGTCGCTGAACGACCGGCGCCTCCTTTCCCCCCTGGAGCGCGCTCACGGTGCGACCCTCCCCATGGCCTGCTTCAACGCATCCCACCGCCGGCTGAACTCGTCCGCCGACAGCGGCTCTTTCGACAGAAACTCCGACTCCGCCCGGATGTCGTTGATCTGCGCGAGTGTCCGGGAGCGGATGGCGTCGATCTTCGTTCCAAGGGCCTTGACATCCGGTGGTCCCGAGGCCTCCGTCGGCGTCGAAAGGTCCCCTTCCATCGAGAGCCGGAACGTCTCGATCAGCCGGTCCACCCCCCTGTGGATCCTGCGGATAAGGAGCAGGAAAAGGGGAAGGCTTGCGGCCATCACCCCCAGGAACAGGACCGTCAGGTGCCGGACCATCGAGCCGCCGATGATCTCGTAGGGCGCCAGGAAGTGATAGTGCCCCTGGAAAGAGGCGGCAAGGAGCA
>CAYILU010000254.1:0-2373 GCA_964364235.1 uncultured bacterium
CCAGTGTAACCTTTCAAAATTACCATATTCGTCGCGGGGTTGGCCACGGAAAAGGGGAAGCGTCCCCCACCCATTTCCGCGAATGGCGATATAATAACTCTTGGCGAACGAGGAGCTTCTCGAATCGATCCTGGAGAAACTCGGCGAGAAGAGGGGTTGTACCGCGGCATAGATACTCCCGGGTCCGGCGGGGCGGACGGACGCTTCCGGTCAGGGGAAAAATTTTCTTGACAGGCATCGCGGCTGATTGGTATATATGAGCAACCATTTCATTCAAGGGGTTTCCCTCATTGGATTCACCGGCAAGGAAACGCGGCGGTGCCGAAGCGGAAAAGATGGAGTTCAACGACGCCGCGAGCGTGCGCGCCGCCCGGACCGCCATGCCGAGCGACAGGATGGTCAGGGCCCTTGCGGAGACCTTCGGCGCCTTGAGCGATCCCACGCGGGTCCGGATCATCTCCGCGCTGGGGGGACAGGAACTCTGCGTTTTCGACCTGGCCCGGCTCCTCGGGCTCACCGGCTCGGCGGTGTCCCATCAGCTCCGGCTCCTGCGGGGGCAGCGCCTGGTGAAGTACCGGAAAGAGGGGAAGGTCGCCTACTATTCCCTGGACGACGATCACATCCGGAACCTCATGGCGGAGTGCATCAAGCACGTCTCGGTGGAGTAACGATTTTTTTTGCACTATGAATGAAACGACTGCTCATACGTGTGCCGGAAAAGGGGGGAAGCCGTTGGGGGCCGTGAGGGAGATGCGCAAGGAGATGGGGGTCGATGAATACGTCGACCGGATCGCCGAGGAGATGCACCAGCGGGTGGAGCACCAGCGACGCATCCTCAAGCAGGTCCTCGCGGGCGGAGAGAACGCATCCGATCGCACGGCGTATTGCCCCCTGGTCGACTGCGAAAGGCTCTCCAGGCTGCATGCCGTCCTTCGGGAAACGATCGACGTCCTGGAGGAAACGAGGAGTTCCTTCAAGTCGAAGAGACTGGAGGTGATGCGAAGAAAGCTGATCGAGATCCTCGCCGGCTGCTGACCGGCAAGGGGCGTTTTACGGTACGGATCGGGCGGCCCGCGAGGGGCCGCCACTTGGGCCGCACAGTGAAGACGCAACTTGAGGGCGCGCGTACGGCACGCCAAGGCTTTACGGGTTGTTGCTTCCAATACTTCCTTCCGAATGAGAGGAGTGTGCGGCATGAATACCGTTCCGAAACCGGATCGTTTCCACTCGCGTGTCATTTCCTTTTTTCCCTTTCAAAAGTACGGGCTGCTCTCCGCGGCAGCGGTTTTCGCGTTTTTGGTCCTGTGCCCGGCGGGGCCGGCCCGGGCGCAGGACAATACGTCGGACCCGCGCGACCGGAAGATCCAGGAGCTCGAAAAGACGGTCGGCGCGCTCGCGGAGCGGGTCGATGCGATGGATAAATCGAAAGCATCCTACGGCGGCTCGTGGATCGACAAGTTCACCCTCGGCGGGTACGGCGAGATGCACGCGAACTTCGGGGAGGGGAACGCGCCTGACCAGTTCGACATCCACCGGCTCGTGGCCTACGTGGGCTATGAATTCAACGACTGGATCAGGTTCCACTCCGAGACGGAGATCGAGCACGCCTTCGTCTCGAGCGAAAGCGACGGCGAACTGTCCTTTGAGCAGGCTTACCTGGATTTCCTCCTCTCCGACCGGGTGAACGTGAGGTTCGGAAGGATTCTCACCCCGATCGGGATCATCAACCGGAAACACGAGCCGCCGACTTTCTACGGCGTGGAACGGCCCTCCTTCGACAGGGTAATCATCCCGACGACCTGGCCATCCGACGGGCTCGGGTTTTTCGGCGCGTTGGGTTCCTCCCTGAAATACGAGGCATACGTCGTCGGAGGGCTGGACGGGTCGAAGTTCGACGACCTCGACGGCATCCGCGAGGGCCGGCTCCAGGAACGCCCGAGCCTCCACGAACCCGCGGTGACCGGGAGGCTGGACTTCTACCCGTTTGCACTGCGCCCTGCGGGGTACGGCCAGTCGCTCCGCCTGGGCGCTTCCGCCTATTACGGCGGGGTGGACAACGGCAACAAGGGGAAGAACCCGGGAATCAAGGGGGACCTCCGGATCTTCTCGGGCGATTTCGAGTACACCATCTCCAAGTTCGACCTCCGGGGAGTGGTCGCCCACGAGCGCATCCACGGAGCCCGCGAGATCGGCAACGGGACGGCTTCCGAGATCTTCGGCTGGTACCTCGAAGGGGCGTACCACTTCTGGCCGGATGCATGGAAGAGGGGAAAGCTTGCGAAATCCGATGCGGTGGCGTTCGTCCGGTACGAGGATTTCGACACGCAGTTCAAGATGCCCCAGGGAGTTTCCAAAAACCCGGCGGGCGACCGG
>CAYILU010000255.1:0-2354 GCA_964364235.1 uncultured bacterium
GAAGACGAGCTCGTCCTGCCCCCCCACGAGATTGCAGTATGCGACAGGCCGGCCGGTCCGCCGCGCGTGGTCCGCCACCAGCTCCCTGCGGGTCTCCCACTTCCCCGCGTGGTAGGGGGAGGAGGAGAGGTTCAGGACCAGGCGCGCGCCGGCCTTCACCTCGCGGGGGAGCGGCCCCCCGCGGACCCAGATGTCCTCGCAAATCGTGATCCCGATCGCCCTCCCGCCCGCCGCGAAGAGGAGCGGCTCCTTCCCCCTTCCGAAGTACCGGTCCTCGTCGAACACGCCGTAGTTGGGGAGGTGCATCTTGCGGTAGACGCCTCGCACGCGGCCCCCCGAGGCGATCCCGGCGGCGTTGTAGTTCCGGCCGTCCTTCCCCCGGTCCACGAACCCCACGACCGCCGTGATGCCGGAGATCCCGCGGGCGAGCCCCCGCCAGGCGGTGAGGTTCTCCTCGACGAAGTCGGTCCGCAGCAGGAGATCCTCCGGCGGGTAGCCGGTCAGTGCCAGCTCCGGGAAGACGACGACCCGGGCCCCGGCCTCCCGCGCCTTGCCCGCCCAGGAAAGGATCTTCAGGGCGTTGCCGGGGATGTCCCCGACGGTCGTGCTGATCTGCGCCAGGGCGATGCGGAGCGGCTTCATGACCCCCATTCTCCCGGAAACCGGCCTCCAGGGGAAGCCCGGACCCTGGTTAAAAAAAATTCCCCTACCGGGTATAGTACCCTCTATGCCCCGGTCCCTCTACGACAAGGACTACATCCTGCTCAACGTCTCCAACTCTCTCTACTCGCTGTACGCCACCGTGTTCATCTTCCTGCCGGCGTTCCTCTACCAGATGGGCGTGCGCGAGGGGGAGATCGGCCTCATCATGGCGACGGGGACGCTGGTGTCGGTGGCGCTGAAACCCGTCAACGGGCTTTTCGTGGACCGCGGGGGGCGCGCCGCGTTCCTGGTCTCGGGGGCGCTGCTCGCCTCGGCCTCCACCATCCCCTGGCTGTTCGTGACCGGGAAGGGGGCGCACCTCTTCGCCTTCCGCATCTTCCAGGGGGCGGCGTACTCCTTCTTCGCCACGGCCTCTTACGCCTACATCGCGGCGTCCGCCCCGGCGGACCGGCGCGGGGAGGCGCTCGGGGTGTTCGGGCTTTCCTTCTTCATTCCGACGGCGCTCGGCGGGTGGCTCGGCGAGTGGGTGATCGGGCAGGCAGGCTTCCGGGGACTATTCCTTTCGGCCACCGTCGTCGCCTTCCTGTCGGCCCTCCCTCCGCTCGGCATGAAGGAGCCGGAAGCGGGGTCGCGGCTCTCTCCCGCCTCCCTGCTGGACTTCCTCTCCCGGGAGTATTTCATCCCGAACTCCGCCGGCTTCCTCTTCGGGATGGCGTACGGGTCGATCTTCACCTTCCTCCCCGTGTTCCTCCTGATCCGGAAAATCCCCTCGCTCGGCGTCTTCCTGGTCGTCTACGCCCTGACCGTCATCGGTACCCGGACGCTGGCGCGCGGGCTCGCCGACCGGATGCCCCGGGAACGATTGAGCCTGATCTCCCTTC
Organism: uncultured bacterium; assembly: GCA_964364235.1. GTDB lineage: Bacteria > Desulfobacterota > Deferrimicrobia > Deferrimicrobiales > Deferrimicrobiaceae > JAKALO01. Next base: position 1,545 of record CAYILU010000255.1, read on the forward strand.
TCCTCCTCGGGGCGGGCATCGTCGCCATCCCGTTCCTTTCCGGGCCGGTCGGGCTTTCCCTGGTGGGGGTGATCTCCGGGACCGGGCACGGCTTCCTCTTCCCTTCGCTCTCCGCGCTCATCCTCGACCGCGCGGGGAAGGAGAAAGGGGGGATGGCGATGGCGATGTTCACCGGGGCGTTCGACATGGGGCTGGTGTTCGGGGCGGCGGCGTTCGGCTTCGTCGCCGAGCACTCAGGGTACGGGGTGATGTTCTTTTCGGCGGCCGCGCTTACCGCCGCGGGCGCCTTCTTCTTCTTTACCCAGGACCCGGCGTTCCGGAAAGCAGCGCCTCCCGGACCCGGGCCATAAGCTCCGGGAGATCCGCCGGACCCTTGTCCTTCGTGGGGATGGGGGGAAACACCTCGACCAGCACACGGCCGGGCCGGATCCGGAGGGAGCCGGCGGCAACGATTTCGCGCGTCCCCGAAACCCGCACGGGGACGATCGGCAATCCCGCATCCAGGGCCATCCAGAAGCCGCCTTTCTTGAGCGGCCGCAGCTTCCCGTCGCGGCTGCGCGTCCCCTCCGGGAGGATCATCACCGAGCTGTTCCCCGAAAGCCCGGAAAACGCCTCCTTCAGGGCGGCCCTTGCTCCCTCCGGGTCGGACCGGTCGATCATGATCTGGCCGCAGGCGAGCAGGACCCACCCCAGTACGGGGATCTTCGACAGCTCTTTCTTGAACACCCAGTGGAGCGGGTGGGGGAGGATGGAGGCGAGCACCGGCGCGTCGGCGTGGCTCGCGTGGTTCGCCATGAAGACGTACGGCTT
>CAYILU010000256.1:0-2344 GCA_964364235.1 uncultured bacterium
CTGCCCCAAGTGCGGGATGGCCCTCGAGGCCCGGACGGTTTCCGGCGAGGAGGAGGAGAACCCCGAGCTCGTCGACATGAGGCGGCGATTCCGGATGAGCCTCGCTCTGACGGTACCGCTCTTTGTCGTGGCCATGGGGGAACACGTCCCGGGACGCCCGCTGGAGAGCCTGGCATCGCCGCAGGCCCTGGGTTGGCTGGAACTCGTCCTTGCCACCCCCGTCGTCCTGTGGGGCGGGTGGCCCTTCTTCGTGCGCGGCTGGCAGTCGGTGGTCAACCGCAGCCTGAACATGTTCACGCTGATCGGGCTGGGCGTCGGCGTCGCGTACCTGTACAGCCTGATCGCCAAGCTGTTCCCCGCGATTTTCCCGCCTTCCTTCCGCGCGGAAGGGGGCGGGGTCGCCCTCTATTTCGAGGCGGCGGCGGTCATCGTCGCTCTGGTCCTGCTGGGTCAAGTCCTCGAATTGCGGGCGCGCAGCCGGACCGGCGCCGCGATCAGGGCCCTCCTCGGCCTGGCGCCGAAGACCGCGCGCCTTCTGCGGGAGGACGGGACAGAGGAAGACGTGCCCCTCGACCGGGTCCGGCCGGGGGACCGGCTGCGCGTGCGGCCGGGAGAGAAGATCCCGGTGGATGGCGTCGTCCTCGAAGGGGCGAGCCCGGTGGACGAATCGATGGTCACCGGGGAGCCGATCCCCGTCGAGAAACGGACCGGCGACCGCGTGACCGGCGCCACGGTGAACGGCACCGGGGCGCTCGTGATGCGGGCCGAGCGGGTGGGGAGCGAGACGCTGCTCGCCAGGATCGTGCAGATGGTCGCCGAGGCGCAGCGCAGCCGGGCGCCGATACAAAAGCTGGCGGACCGGGTGGCGGGCTGGTTCGTCCCCGCGGTCGTCGGGATCGCCGCCGTCACCTTCATCGTCTGGGGCCTTTTCGGCCCGGAGCCCCGGATGGCGCATGCGCTGATCAGCGCGGTCGCCGTGCTCATCATCGCCTGCCCCTGCGCACTGGGGCTGGCCACCCCGATGTCGATCATGGTCGCCGCGGGGAAGGGCGCGACGATGGGGGTCCTGTTCAGGAACGCCGAGGCCATCGAGGTGATGCGCAAGGTCGACACCCTCGTGGTCGACAAGACGGGGACCCTCACCGAGGGGAAGCCGAAGCTGATTACGGTGGCGCCGACGAAGGGGTGGGACGAGACGGGGCTGCTCCGCCTGGCGGCCGGCCTGGAGCGGGGGAGCGAGCATCCGCTGGCGGCGGCCATCGTGGCCGGCGCCCGGGAACGGGGCGTCGAGATCGCCAACGCGGCGTCGTTCGAATCGTTGACCGGCAAGGGAGTCAAGGGGAGGGTGGACGGCCGCTTCGTGGCCCTCGGCAACCGCAAGCTCCTCGAGGACCTTGGCGTAGACCCCGGCGATCTCGCAGTGAAGGCGGATGCGCTCCGGCGGGACGGCCAGACGGTGATGTTCGTGACGGTTGACGGCAGGGCCGCGGGACTGGTGGGCGTGGCCGACCCCGTCAAGGCAACCACGCCGGAGGCGATTCGACAGCTTCACGCGGAGGGGATCCGCATCGTGATGCTCACCGGCGACAGCCGGACGACGGCGGACGCCGTGGCGGGAAAGCTCGGCATCGACGAAGTGGTCGCCGAAGTCCTCCCCGGCCAGAAGGCCGACGCCGTGAAACGCCTCCAGGGGGAAGGGCGGACGGTGGCGATGGCGGGGGACGGCATCAACGACGCGCCGGCCCTTGCGCAGGCCCAGGTCGGGATCGCGATGGGAACGGGGACCGACGTCGCCATGGAGAGTGCCGGGATCACCCTGGTCAAGGGGGACCTGCGCGGAATCGTGCGGGCCAGGAAGCTTAGCCGCGCGACGATGCGGAACATCGAGCAGAACCTGTTCTTCGCTTTCGTCTACAACGCGCTGGGCGTCCCCGTCGCGGCGGGCGTCCTCTACCCTTTTTTCGGCGTCCTGCTCAGCCCGGTCATCGCAGCGGCGGCGATGAGCTTCAGTTCCGTCTCCGTTGTGAGCAACGCGTTGAGGCTCCGGGGCGCGAACCTGTAGGGGATCCGGCGCCGCAATAGTCGTTCGTCCACACGGACAGGAAGATGGGCGACAACCGAAGAGCGAGGAATGACGCTTTATGTCGAGCCGACAAGGCAGAACGGGGGTTGTCCCACCGGCAATTTCCCGGGGTAACATCCTTCTGGTCGCCGCCACAACCGCTGTCGTATCCTTCCTCCACTTCCTGACTCCGGCGGGTCCGCACGTATGGCACTGGTTCCATCTCATTTATCAGAAACTCTATTACGTCCCCATCCTGATGGCGGCCGCCTGTCTCGGTGT
>CAYILU010000257.1:0-2338 GCA_964364235.1 uncultured bacterium
ACGCGGGGGCCGACCGTCCCCCCTGCCGCCTGGTACCCGGTGAGTTTCAGCGTCGCCGGGCCCGCGCAGTCCGCGCTCCGGACCGCGTAGCCGTCCATCGCCGAGTTGTCCCACTGCGGCATGTCCCACGGGGCCCGAACGCCTTCGGAAAGAATCCTTCCCGCGGCCGCGATGATCGGAACCCGCTCGCGCCCCAGGGGGGCGACGCGTTCAAGGATCAGGCTCCTGGCTTCCTCAAACGTGGTCATCCGCAGCCGCTCCGTTCTTTCCGTCCCCGCCGTCGCAACCTTCGTCCCGCGCGCGACAGAGCCTGCCTTCCTCGAGATGCAGGACTTCGCCGGGGAGCCGCCCCGTCCCGTCCGGGTCGTGCGTGGTCATGATCACGGTGGTCCCCCGCGCGGGCAGCCCCGCGATGACCGCCCGGATCACCCCGGCGGATTCCCGGTCCACGTTGGCCAGCGGCTCGTCGAGGAGAAGCACGCGCGGGGCCAGCGCGAGAGCCCTCGCAAAGGCGACCCGTTGCGACTCCCCGCCCGAAAGCGCCCCGGCCTTCCGGTGCTCGAACCCGCCGAGTCCGACCGTTTCCAGGGATTCCGCGATCCGCCCGCGCTTTTGCTCCCCCCTCATCCCCCGGATCTTGAGGCCGAAGGCCAGGTTGGCGTGCACGCTCCCCTCGAAAAGGTACGGCGACTGGTGAAGGAGCGTCACCTCCCTGCGGAGCGCCACGAGGGACCGTTCCTTCCATTCGACCCTCTTCCCGTCATAATACAGCGCCCCGGAGGTCGGGGGCGACAGGAACGCGAGGATTCCAAGGAGCGTGCTCTTTCCCGAGCCGTTCGGGCCGGAAAGGGAGTGGATCCCCCCCTCTTCGATAACGAGTTTCGGGATCTCGAGCGCCAGCCGTTCACTGTAGCGTCTCGTCACCGATTCGAGCCGGTAGAGAGGCAACACGACCTATCTCCTCTGGAGGAACTGGAAGACGATGTTCACCGCCAGCGCCACCGCCATCAGGATGAGACCCAGGGCGATCCCGAGCGCGAACTCCCCCTTGCTCGTCTCCAGCGCGATCACGGTGGTCATCGTCCTCGTGGACCCCAGGATGTTGCCGCCGAGCATCATCGCCACCCCGACCTCGGAGACGACGCGGCCGAAGCCCGAGATCACGGCGGCCATCATGCCGAAGCGGATCTCGGAGAGAAGCTTCAGGACGCTCTGGAAACGGCTCCCACCCAGCGTCATCGCCGTCGGGAGGATCGCGGTGTCCGCCCCCCGCACCGAGCCCAAGGCAAGGTTGGCGACGATCGGCGCGGCGAGAAGCGCGTCCCCGACGATGATCGCGGCCGGGGTGAAGAGGAGGCCCAGGCCGCCGAACGGTCCCTGGCGGCTGACGAACCCGTAGACGAGAAGCCCGATCAGCACCGTCGGGACGGCCATCAGGCTGTTGAGCAGGGTGATGACGGACCGCTTGAGCGGGAACTCGGTCAATCCCACTGCCAGGCCGACGGGGATCCCCAGGAGCGACGCGAGGACGACCGACCAGGCGGAGACGTACAGGGAGGTCCAGACCGCCTGGCAAAGCTCCGGTTCAAGCGCAAGAATCAGCGACAGCGAGACCTTCAGGGACTCGACGAGATAATCCACTCAGGGCCCTTCCTGCCGGTACGGGAAGAAAAGCGGCTCCCCGTTCACCTGGAAACCGGCGATGATTCTTTGCCCCTCGTCCCCGGTCACAAATTCGATGAACTTCATCGCCAGGTCGTATTTCACGTGGGGGTGCCTCGCGGGGTTCACGGCGATGACGCCGTACGGGTTCCACAGCCCCTTGTCCCCTTGCCGGAGGATGACGAGGTCGGTTTTTTTCCGGTTCGCGATGTAGGTACCCCGGTCGGCAAGCGTGTAGCCCCGCATCTGGGTGGCCATCTGGATGACCTCTCCCATACCCTGACCGGCTTCGAGGTACCATTTTCCCTTTGGCGTCGTCCCGGCGGACTTCCAGAACTCCTTTTCCTTCTGGTGGGTGCCCGACTCGTCCCCCCGGGACACGAAAACGCTTCCCGCCGCGGCGATTCTTCTTAGCGCCTCGAGCGCACTTCCCGTCCCCCGGACACCGGCCGGGTCGGACGGGGGGCCGACCAAAACGAAGTCGTTGTACATGACGTCGCGACGGCCTACTCCGAAGCCCCTTGAGACGAACACATCCTCCAGCTTCCGGGCGTGGACGAACACCAAGTCCACGTCGCCGGCCTCGCCCAGCTTGAGCGCCTTTCCGGTCCCGATGGCGACCACGTCGACCTTGCAGCCGAACTTCTTTTCGAAGGGGGGGAGCAGGACGCGCAGC
>CAYILU010000258.1:0-685 GCA_964364235.1 uncultured bacterium
GGTTTCGTCGTGGCCGGCTTCCGGGAATTTTCCATCTCTTGAGTATAGCAGTCTTCAAGGGGAATTGGAGTGGAGCCGACGGGCGGGCTTGAACCGCCAACCTGCTGATTACGAATCAGCTGCTCTACCGTTGAGCTACGTCGGCCCGAAAGGGCGGGATCCGAAAAAGCAGGAAACAAGACTATGGATTGTCCCGCCGAAAGTCAAGCATGCTCGATCTGGTACTGCTCGATGTGGAACTTGTCGGATGCGGAGATGTTGACCTTCATCCCGTACCGGGCTTCCAGCTTCTCGAGGAACTTCCGCTCCTCGCCGAACAGCTCCTCGGCGAGCGCCGGGTGGACGTGGAGGGAGACCTGCTTCCCCGACAGCAGCGCCCCCTGCCGCTCGAGCGCCCGGAAGATCTCGTAGCAGATCGTCTTCTTCGACTTGATGACCCCCTCGCCCGAGCAGTAGGGGCAGGCCTCCGACAGCGACCGCGCCAGGCTTTCGCGAACGCGTTTCCGCGTCATTTCGACCAGCCCCAGCTCCGAGATCTTGCAGATGGTCGTCTTGCTCCGGTCGGCGCGCAGGGTGTCGACCAGCGCCTGGTACACCTTCTCCCGGTTCTCCTCGCTCTTCATGTCGATGAAGTCGATGGTGATGATCCCGCCGATGTTGCGCAGGCGCAGCTGGTAGACGATCT